>JAEWCK010000381.1 GCA_023390675.1 Pseudomonadota bacterium | reverse complement strand
GAGATAGGGAGAAGTGGTTGACGCGCCCGCCCCCTACGCCGCAAAGCATTTTTCGTCATGAAACGTCGTACCGGCATGGATCGCAGCGTCACGCGCAACTGGAAACCCGCCACCCAGGCCGTGCGCGGAGGCACCGCGCGATCCGAATATGGCGAGACCAGCGAGGCGATCTTCATGACCTCGGGCTACGCGTACGACTGCGCGGGCGACGCCGCGGCGCGCTTCGCCGGCGAGCAGCAGGGCATGACCTATTCGCGGCTGCAGAACCCGACGGTCGAGATGCTCGAGGAGCGGATCGCGCTGCTGGAAGGCGCCGAGGCGTGCCGGACGATGGCGAGCGGCATGGCGGCGATGACCGCGGCGATCCTCTGCCAGGTGAGCAGCGGCGACCATATCGTCCAGGGCCGCGCCGCGTTCGGATCGTGCCGCTGGCTGACCGACACGTTGCTGCCGCGCTTCGGCGTCGAGACCACGGTGATCGACGCGCGCGACCCGCAGGCGTTCGAGGACGCGGTTCGGCCGAATACAAAGGTGTTTTTCTTCGAGACCCCGGCCAATCCGACGATGGACGTGGTCGACCTCGAAGCCGTGTGCGGGATCGCGAAGAAGCACGGCATCGTCAGCGTGGTCGACAATGCCTTCGCGACGCCGGCGCTCCAGCGCCCGCTCGAATTCGGCGCGGATGTGGTCGCCTATTCGGCGACCAAGATGATGGACGGGCAGGGGCGCGTGCTCGCGGGCGCGGTCACCGGCAGCGCGCAGTTCATCAACGAAGTGCTGCTGCCGTTCACGCGCAACACCGGGCCGACGCTCTCGCCGTTCAACGCGTGGCTGGTCTTGAAGGGGCTCGAGACGCTCGACCTGCGCATCCGCCGCCAGAGCGACAGCGCGATGAAAGTGGGAAGCTTCCTCGAGAAGCGCGTGCCGCGCATGCACTTCCCCGCGCTGCCGGGGCATCCGCAGCACAATCTCTTCACGCGCCAGATGGACGCGGCGGGGCCGATCTTCGCGTTCGAAGTGGATGGCGGGCGCGAGCAGGCCCATGCGCTGCTCGACGCGCTCGAACTGTTCGACATCTCGAACAATATCGGCGATTCGCGCTCGCTGATGACGCATCCCTGGACCACGACGCATTTCGGCGTCGCGGAGGAGAAGAGGCTCGGGATGGGCGTCACCGAAGGGATGCTGCGCGTCAATATCGGTCTCGAGGATCCCGAGGACCTGATCGCCGATCTCGACCACGCACTGGGCGCCGCCGGGCTGTGATGGACGCTTTGTTCACCGACGCGAGCGAAACGCGCGGGATCACCGTGCGGGTCTCGGTGAGCTACCTGCCCGAGCAGAGCGAGCCGCAGCGGGGGCGCTGGTTCTGGGCCTATCACATCCGCATCGAGAACCACGGATCGATGACGGTGCAATTGCTCACGCGCCACTGGATCATCACCGACGGGCGCGGCGCGCGGCACACGGTGGAGGGCGAAGGCGTGGTCGGCGAGCAGCCGATGATCGCGCCAGGCGCCAGCTTCGACTATGTCTCGGGCTGCCCGCTCGCGACGCCTACAGGGCACATGCAGGGCAGCTACCACATGATCGGTGAGGACGGATCGGCGTTCGACGTGGCGATCCCCAAATTCGCGCTGCTGGCGCCGGCGGTGATCGAGTGAAGGGGGCAGCTCCTTTCTCCCCTCCCGCTTGCGAGAGGGGTCGGGGGAGGGCCTGTTATCAGGCAGCTCGCTCGCGGACATGCCCTCCCAGCATTGAGTGGAACAGCCCCCGGCTGTTCCAGGTCGCCCGGGGGGCGACCGGCTCAACGCTCCCTCCCGCAAGCGGGAGGGGAATTTGAAGCGGACGCATCTTCCCCTCAACGGCCTGCGCGTGCTCGACGCGGCGGCGCGGCATCTGAGCTTCACGCGCGCGGCCGACGAGCTGGCGGTGACGCCCGCCGCGGTCGGCCAGCAGATCCGCGCGCTCGAGGATACGCTGGGCGTCGTGCTGTTCCGGCGCACGACCAAGGGGCTCGAGCTCACGCCCGAGGCCGAGGCCGGACTGGTGGCGTTGCGCGCGGGCTTCCTCCAGTTCGAGGAAGCGGTGCGCGCGATGCAGGCGGGGCAATCCTCCAAGTCGCTGACGATCGCGGCGCCCCGGGACCTGACCGCCAAATGGCTGATGCCCAGGCTCGCCGAGATCGCGCGGGCGGACGGCGAGCTGCGCTTCATGCTGATCCCCGCCGACGAGGCGATCGACTTCACCGAGGCGAATCTCGACCTCGCGATCCGCTGGGGTGAAGGCCCGGGCGAGCACGAGGGCGAGGCGCTCGAGAGCGACGGGATGGTGACGGTCGAGCGCGCCGGCGGCGGCGCGGACGTACGCATCTCCTGGCCCGGCTGCATGAGCGAAGATGCCGGATCGCTGGTCCGCGTGGCGGACGCCGGGCTCGCGCTCGACGCCGCGGCAGAGGGGCTGGGCCGCGCGACGGTGCCCGAATTGCTTGCGCGCGGCGACATCGCAAGCGGACGATTGATCGTGGTCGGCGAGCCCAGGGCCTCGCGGCTCGGCTATTGGCTCGTCGCGCCCTTGCCGCAGTGGCGGCAGAAGAAGGTCAAGGCGCTGGTCGACGCGCTCGCGGCATGACCGAAGCGAGGGCCGTGCCGGTCCTCGAGACCGAAAGGCTGAAGCTGCGCCCGCGCACGCTCGACGATGCCGAGGCGCTGCACGCGATCTATTCGGACGCCGAGTTGATGACCTGGTGGTCGCACGCGCCGCACGACACGATCGAGCAGACGCGCGAGCGGATCGCGCAGATGTGGGACGGCTGGCGGAGCTGGTCGATCACGCTGGCCGGCGACGACAGCGCGATCGGCTTCGTCGCGGCGGGCGAGAAGCGGCAAGGCAAGGTCACCGAGATCGGCTATGCGCTCGCCCGCGCGCATTGGGGCCGGGGCTATGCGGCGGAGGCGGTCTCCGCGGTGATCGACCAGCTCTTCGCCGAGGGAAACCGCCGCGTGTTCGCCGACACCGATCCCGACAACGCCGCGTCGCGCGCGCTGCTCGAACGGCTGGGGTTCAAGCTCGAAGGCCATCTGCGCGCCGAATGGGAGACGCATATCGGTGTGCGCGACACCACGCTCTACGGGCTGCTGCGCAACGAATGGCGCAACAATCCTCCCGCGGAAGGGGAGGGGGACCGTGAAGCGGTGGAGGGGTAGCTCCCCACCAGCGACGCCGCTTGACGAAACTACTCCTCCACCAGCCTGCGGCTGGTCCCCCTCCCCCTCCGGGGGAGGATTGTCACCCTCTCCTTGCGGGCGCTGTGCTGATCGCTTACACGACTACAACTGTAGTCGGATGGAATGATGCTGCGACGGTTGTTCTTCCTGGTCGCGCTGCTCGTGGCGACGCCGGCGGGCGCGCAGCAGCTTGTCGTGCGAGTCGACGCCGAATCGGCGCGCGCGGTGCTCGCGGCGGTGCGCAACCCGGCGCTGACCCGCGACGCGGCGCTCGCAGTGGCGCGGCTTCCCGGCAATCAGGGCCTGATCCGCAAGACGCGGAGCTACAACCGGCCGGCGAGCGACGAAATTTTCGCCGATGCGCTGCTCGCCGCCGCGCAGCACAAGCCGAACGACGCCGAGGGTGACTTCAAATTCGCCGATGTGCGCGACAATGCCGACAGCATCGGCCCTGTGATCGAGGCGCTCGCCGGGTCCGGCAGCCATGCGCTCGACACAGTGCGGGCGCGGATCGCGCAATTCACGCCCGCACGGGTGAAGGGCGCGGCGGCGGGCTATCTGGTCGTCGGCGGACGATCGGGCGGCTTCGCGTTCGGCGAGCCCCAATTCTATCTCAACATCGCGCGCTTTCCCTCGGCGCTGCTCGCGACCACGATCATGGAGCACGAGCTCTATCACGGCGTGCAGGGGCTTGCGGCCGGGCTGCTGCCGAAGAACAGCGCGGCGGAGAAGTGTCTCGCGGCGATCCCCGAGGCGGCGTCGCTGACCGAGCTCTACGATTCGCTCAGGATGGAGGGGACCGCGAGCTTCGTCGGTGACGTGCTCGCGCTGCCCGCCGGCGATCCCGGCGTGAAGAAGGACCGCGACCACGCCCAGCGCGGGATCGACCTCGTCTCGCGCAGCGTGACCCTGCTCGCGCTTTCGACGCACGCGCTGACCAGCGAGTCGCATGTCGCCTATGAAGATATCTACGCGCTCGGCTTCTATGGCGACGAGATCCTCTATTCGCTCGGCTATGTGATGACGCGTGCGATCGCGAAGCAGGGCGGCGATGCGGCGGTCGCCGATCTGATCGACCAGCCGGGCGCGGTGATGATCCTGCGCTACGCCGCGCTCGAGGGTTATGGGAAGCAGAAGGACGTGCCCGCGCTCGATCCGCGCACGATCGAATGGGCGAAAAAGCTGGCGGGGTGCTACGCGGATTGACGAATCCTCCCCCCGGAGGGGGAGGGGGACCGCCGAAGGCGGTGGAGGGGTAGCTATCCCCAAGCGGCATCGCTTGCCGAAACTACCCCTCCGTCGCGCTGCGCGCGCCACCTCCCCCTCCGGGGGAGGATTGTGTTACGACCTGCTTCGTCCGACCGAGGAGACACAGGATCATGCCGCAAAGCCCCTGGCAGCACAGCCGCAGCGCCGGAATCGCCGACGATATCGATTTCGAGATCAAGGGGCAGGAGCTCCAGTTCGTCGAGATCGAGCTCGATCCGGGCGAGAGCGCGGTAGCCGAGGCCGGCGCGCTGGTCTGGAAGGATGCCAGCGTCGGCATGACCACGGTGTTCGGCGATGGCGGCGGCGGGCAGGGCGGCGGCTTCATGGGCGCGCTGCTGGGCGCGGGCAAAAGGCTGCTGACCGGCGAGAGCCTGTTCACCACGGTCTTCACGCACAACGGATCGGGCAAGGCGCGCGTCGCCTTCGCCGCGCCGGTGCCGGGGGCGATCGTGCCGCTCAAGCTCTCCGATCTCGGCGGCACGCTGATCTGCCAGAAGGACGCCTTCCTCGCCGCGGCGAAGGGCGTGTCGATCGGCGTCCAGTTCCAGCGCAAGATCATGACCGGGCTGTTCGGCGGCGAGGGCTTCATCATGCAGAAGCTCGAAGGCGATGGCTGGGTGTTCGTCCAGTTCGGCGGGATGGTCGTCGAGCGCGAGCTGGCCGCGGGCGAGCAGCTCCATGTCGATACCGGCTGCCTTGCCGCCTACACGCCGAGCGTCGACTTCGACCTCGAGACCGCGGGCGGGGTGCGCAGCGTGTTCTTCGGGGGCGAGGGGCTGTTCTTCGCGCGGCTGACCGGCCCGGGCAAGGTCTGGATCCAGTCGCTGCCCTTCTCGCGGCTCGCCGGGCGGATGATGGCGGCGGCGATGCCCTATGGCGGGCAGAATCGCGGGCAGGGATCGGTGCTGGGGCCCTTGGGCGACTTTATCGGCGGCAATGAATAGGCCGCCCCCCAACCTTGCCGACCCGGCCGAGCGCAGGGCCTATCGCCGCGAGCTGATGGGCGTGTCGAAGGGGCTGCGTCGCGCGGGCGTGGCGCTCGCGGCGGTGGGCGCGGGGCTTATCGTCGCCAATGCCTGGTGGCGGCCGATCCCCAACCTCGTCACCTGGGGCGTGATCCTGATCGCCTTCGCGCTGATGGGCGCGGGGATCGCGCGGCGCACGCGCTATCATCGCGCGCGGATGCGCGGCGCGATCTAGGGGTGCGCGGTCCGGGCGAGCCCCGAGACGAGCATGACGAACTGCTGCGTGTCGACCCCGGCGGCGGAGTCGTTCCAGCTCGCGGTGGCGACGTACCAATGCCCGTCGGTGCCCTGGAGGAGCAGCGTGAGGTTGAGCACGCCGGGCTCGGAGCCGCCCTTGAAGCCGATCCAGCTATACTGCGCCTTGTCGAGCGGCACGCCGGGGTTCTTCGAGAGGATCGCGCGCGCGTCGGCGCCCTTCGGCCCCTCGGTGTTCCGGCGGAGCCAGTCCATCGTGCGGACGAGATCGGCGGGCGTGTAGAACCATTCGAGCGTGTCGATCATCAGCGGCTTGCCGTCGAGGAACAGGCCCGTCAGCCCGTTGGCGTCGGCCGCGGCGACTTCGCCCGCGAGCATCGCGCGCTTGCCCTTCTCGTCGAGCGCCAGATAGTGCTTGCCGACCGCGCCGCCTTCGAGCCCCTTCAGCTTGAACATCTCCATCGTCAGCAGATAGGGCCGGTTGCGCGGATCGGGGTGGACGCCGAGCACCGGGAGCATCGCCTCGACCTTCTCGCGGCCGAGGGTGCGGAGCAGGATATCGGTGGCGCTGTTGTCGCTGATCGAGATCATGCTGGTCGCGAGATCGCGCAGCGTCACGCCGACGCCCTTGGGGACCATCCGGTAATTGCCGCCGGGGAGCGGGGTGCCGTCCATGACGATCTTGTCGTCCCATGCGCGCTCGCCGGCATTGGTGACGCGGACGAGCTCGGCAAGAATCGCGAGCTTGAAGGCGGAGCCGACCGCGAAGGGCTTGTCGGCATTATGCTGGACGAGGAGCTCGGGCGCGCCCTCGCCGAGCCGCGCGAAGGCGAAGCCGGTGGCGCCGTGGAGGCCCTTGAGCTCGGTGGTGATCTCGCCGAGCGTCTTCTGCTTGAACGGCGCGACATTGGTGACGAGCAGGCCCGAGACCTTGTGCGGCGGCGCCTCCTCCACCGCGAGGCGCATCGTCAGCAGTGCGTCGCGATAGCGGACGGTGAGCGTGGCGGACCAGGGCGTGATCTGCTCGATCCTGTCGATCCGCTCGACGGGGCCGTTGGCGGCGAGCTGCGCAGTGACTGCGTCGAACTTCTCCTTGGGCACCGCGGCCTGGAAGCCGGTGGAGAAATAGTCGGCATAGACGGCCTTGCCCTGAAGCACGGCGACGAGCTGGTTCGCGCGTTCGGTGAAGGCGGGATCGGGCTGGACGGGCGCGGCCGGGGTGGTCTGCGCCGCGGCGGGAGCGGCGAGGAGCAGGGCGGCGAGGGCGGCTAGCAGGCGGCGCATTGGGGCCTCTCAGGGCTGTGATGCGCCCGCGTCTACACGCGATAAATTATGATATCAACATTTATCGTCAGGCGTCGATGACTTCCTCGTCCAGCCGCGCGGCATTCTCCTGGATAAAGGCGAAACGGTGGGCGGGGTTGTTGCCCATCAGCCGGTCGACCAAATCTTTCACGCCGGCGCGCTCTTCATATTCCTGCGGGAGCGTGATGCGGAGAAGCCCGCGCGTGGCGGGGTCCATCGTGGTTTCCTTGAGCTGGTTGGGGTTCATCTCGCCCAGCCCCTTGAAGCGCGCGACCTCGACCTTCTTGCCCTTGAACTCGTTCGCCTCGATCTCGGCGCGGTGCGCGTCGTCGCGGGCGTAGAGGCTCTTGCTGCCCACGGTCAGGCGATAGAGCGGCGGCTGGGCGAGGTAGAGATGCCCCTGGCGGACGAGATCGGGCATCTCCTGGAAGAAGAAGGTCATCAGCAGCGTAGCGATGTGGGCGCCGTCGACGTCCGCGTCGGTCATGATGATGATGCGTTCGTAGCGCAGATTCGCCGGGTCGCAGTCCTTGCGCGTGCCGCAGCCCAAAGCCTGGATCAGATCGGCGATTTCCTGATTGGCGAGGATCTTGGCGCTGGTCGCCGAGGCGACGTTGAGGATCTTGCCGCGGATCGGGAGGATCGCCTGCGTCTTGCGGTCGCGCGCCTGCTTGGCCGAGCCGCCCGCCGAATCGCCCTCGACGATGAAGATCTCGGTGCCTGCGGGATCGTCGGCCGAGCAATCGGTGAGCTTGCCGGGGAGGCGGAGCTTGCGCGCCGAAGTCGCGGTCTTGCGCTTGACCTCGCGTTCCTGCTTGCGGCGCAGGCGCTCGTCCATCCGGTCGAGGACATAGCCGAGCAGCGCCTTGCCGCGGTCCATCCGGTCGGCGAGGAAATGGTCGAAATGGTCGCGCACCGCTTTCTCGACCAGGCCGGTGGCTTCGGGCGAGGTGAGGCGGTCCTTGGTCTGCGACTGGAATTGCGGCTCGCGGATGAACACGCTGAGCATCAGCTCGGAGCCGACCATGATGTCGTCGGCGGTGATGTCCTTGGCCTTTTTCTGCCCGACCAGCTCGCCGAACGCGCGGATGCCGCGGACCAGAGCCTGACGCAGCCCCTGCTCATGGCTGCCGCCGTCGGGAGTGGGGATCGTGTTGCAATACCAGCTGTACGAGCCGTCGCTCCACAGCGGCCACGCCACCGCCCATTCGACGCGGCCCTGCTCGTCGGGGAAGTCCTGCGATCCCGAGAAGAATTCGGCGGTGGCGCATTCGCGCGTGCCGAGCTGCTCCTTCAGATGATCGGCAAGGCCGCCGGGAAACTGGAACACCGCCTCTTCGGGGATTTCGCCGTCGGCGATCAGCGAAGGGTCGCATTTCCAGCGGATCTCGACGCCGGCGAAGAGATAGGCCTTGGAGCGCGCGAGCTTGTAGAGCCGCGCGGGCCGGAAATGCTGCTCGCCGAAGATCTCGGGATCGGGGGTGAACGCGACCGAGGTGCCGCGCCGGTTGGGCGTGCCGCCGAGATGCTCGAGGGGCCCAAGCGTCTGCCCCTGGCTGAAGCGCTGGCGATAGAGCTGCCGGTCGCGCGCGACTTCGACGGTGGTGTCGACCGACAGCGCATTGACCACGCTGACGCCGACGCCGTGCAGGCCTCCGCTCGTGTTGTACGCCTTGCCGCTGAACTTGCCCCCCGAATGGAGCATCGAGAGGATCACTTCGAGCGCCGACTTGTCGGGGAAGCGCGGGTGCGGATCGACCGGCATGCCGCGGCCATTGTCGACGATCGTCAGCCTGTTGCCCGCCTCGAGCGTGATCTCGATCCGGCTGGCATGGCCGGCGACGGCCTCGTCCATCGCATTGTCGAGCACTTCGGCGGCGAGATGGTGGAGCGCGCGCTCGTCGGTGCCGCCGATATACATGCCGGGACGCCGCCGGACGGGCTCGAGCCCCTCCAGCACTTCGATCGAGGAGGCGTCATAAGTGCCGGAAGGAACGCCCGGCGCGGCAAACAGGTCTTCGGCCATGCAGGAACGTATAGGGGGCGGGGAGTCGGCGGCGCAAGGCAATCGGCGCGATTATCCACAGCCGCGCTTACTCTCCGTCAATCTTCACGGCCTATCACCGAGCCGGGCGGGAAGCAGAGGTCCTATGGACTGGGAATCGATCCGGAGCTTCGTCATTCGCCACCGCTTCACCATCCGCGACATCGCCTTGCTCGTTCTCGGGCTCGTCCTGCTGCTCTACGGCGGCTGGGCAATCGACCTGTTCGAGAACGAGAACGGGATCAGCGAGCATCAGGCGGTAATCGAGCTCGACGAGGCGCTGCTTGCGGGCCTGGCGCTGGGGCTCGGACTGCTGCTCGTCGGCTGGCGCCACTATCGCGCGCAGCGGCACGAGATGGCGCGCCGCGTCGCCGCCGAGCGGCGCATCCGCGAAATGGCATATCAGGATGCGCTCACCGGCCTGCCTAACCGCCGCCAGTTCGACGACGCGCTCAGGATCGCAGTCGATTCGCCGCCGCGCGCCGGGGCGGCGCACGGCGTGTTCCTGCTCGATCTCAACGGCTTCAAGGCGATCAACGACCTGCACGGGCATAATGTGGGCGACGAAGTGCTCATCGAAGTCGCGCGGCGGCTGCTCGGCGCGATGCGCGAGGGCGACCTCGTCGCGCGCTTCGGCGGCGACGAGTTCGCGGTGCTGGCGACGCATCTCTCCGGGCCCGAAGGAGCGACCAACGTCGCGCTCCGCGTGATCGAAGCGATCGATCCGCCGATCGAGGCGGCGGGCGCGATCCACCGCGTCGGGGCCGGCGTGGGCATCGCGCTGGTGCCGGCGGATGCGGCCACCCCCGACGAGGCGCTGCGCAAGGCCGACGTGGCGCTTTACCGCGCCAAGGCCGAGCGGCGCTCGGCGCTGCGCTTCTTCGAGGAGGAAATGGACGCGCGCGTACAGGATCGCGCCGCGATGGAGGCGGCGCTGCGCGTGGCGATCGATGCGGGCGAAGTCGAAGCGGCGTTCCGCCCGACGATCAACCTGCACACGCACGAAGTGACCGGGTTCGAAGTCGAGCCGCGCTGGGGCGAGGTGCCGCCCGAGCGCTTCCTTGCGATCGCCGAGGAGACCGGGCTGATCCACGCGCTCGCCGAACGGCTGCTGCGCCAGGGCTGCGCTGCGGCATGCGATTGGCCTCCGCACGTCTCGCTCTCGGTCGATCTCTATCCGGGCCAGATCAAGGATCGCCTCCTCGCCGCGCGGATCGTGCGCATCCTCAGCGAGGCCGGGCTCGACCCGCGCCGGCTGGAGGTCGAGATCACCGAAAGCGCGCTTGTCGCCAATATGGACGATGCGCGCCCGCTACTGGGCGAGTTGCGCGCCGCAGGCGTACGCATCGCGCTAGACAATTTCGGCACGGGCTATTCGACGCTCTATCATCTGCGCACGCTCACGCTCGACAAGGTCAAGATCGACCGGAGCTTCGTCGAGGCGGCTGGCGGGGGCGGCGAAGGCGAAAGCATCGTCCGCGCCCTCGCGGGGCTGGGCCAAGGGCTGGGGCTGACGATCGCGGCCGAAGGTGCGGCGCGGCCCGAGCAGGAAGCGGCGCTGCTCGGCTCGGGCTTCGACGAGGCGCAGAGCGCGGGCTATGCCCGTCCGGTCAACGCGCGCGAGGCCGGGATGCTGGCGCGCAGCGGACCCGCGTCACGCGCATCGACGCGCGCCTAGCGCACCCGTGGGCCGCCGAAGGGCAGCGGGGGCGGGGGACGACGGTCGCGGCGCGGCAGCTGCGCCTGATAGGCGTGGCCGCAATGCTCGACGCAATAGGGGAAGCCCGGGTTCACCTTGTCGCCGCAGAAATGGAAGTCGGGCTCGCCCGGATGGCCGAGCGGCCATTTGCAGATCTTGTCGTTGAGATCGAGCAGGCTGGTCTTGCCCGCGATCGCCTCAGAGGGCTTGGCGGGGACGAGTCGGCGCGGCGGCGCGGGAGCGATCGGCGGAGCCTGTTCGCCGGGGTTCTGGCGAACGAAGCCGCCGGGGCCGACCGAGCGCAGCACCGGGCCATCGGGCGCCGGGCGCGGCTCGGCGGGAGCCGCGGGCTGGGCG
>JAEWCK010000311.1 GCA_023390675.1 Pseudomonadota bacterium | reverse complement strand
GTCTTCATCTTACTTGGCTCCCGGGCCGCCATAGAGCAGGCCGAAAAAGTCGCCCTTGTTCCACAAGGGCCGCTGGTCGCCATCGGCGATCTCGCGCGCGATGCGATAGTTGACGTCGACGAAGCGGACGGCCGATTCCCAGTCGATCGCGGGGGTCTGGTCGATCTCGTCCGACGGCTGGTGATAATGGTTCTTCATGAAGTCATCGATCGCCGCACGCCCCGGCCCACCCGCGCCCGGCCAGAGGAAGATCGCGGGGATGCCCTGCTGGACGAAACGATAATGGTCCGAGCGGACGAAGATGCCTTCACCAGGGAGCGGATCGTCCGACAGCGTCACGCCGATCGCCTTGCCGGCACGCTCGACGATGGGGCCAAGGGTCGAGCGCTGCGCGCCGTATACCACCACGTCCTGGAACTTGTAGGTGAGGATCGGCATGTCGAGCTCGACTTCGCTCACCATCGAGCCCTTGGGCACGGTGGGGTTGTGCGCGAAATAGTCCGAGCCGACGAGGCCCTTCTCCTCGGCGGTGACCGCAAGGAACAGGATCGAGCGGCGCGGCTTGCTGTCCGCATTCTTGAAGCGCTTCGCCTCCTCGATCAGCGACGCGACGCCGATCGCATCGTCGAGCGCGCCGTTGTTGATCGTGTCGCCGGTCGCATCGGGCTTGCCGACGCCGATATGATCGAGATGCGCCGAGAGGACGGCGACCTCGGCCTTGAGCGTGGGATCGCTGCCTTCGATGATCCCGGCGACATTGTAGCTGGTGAACGGCGTGAGCGCGGTCTTGCTGCCGTAGGTGATCGTCGGCACGAGCGCGATGGGCTTGAACGCCGCGCCGTCGGTCTCGGCGAGCTTCGAGACGGCCTCCCAGCTGGTCTTCGCGCCTTCGAACAATTTGGCGGCGCCCGCCTTGCTCAGCATGCCGAGCGACGCGACTTCGGGCGTGGCGACATGCCCGCGGCCGTCCTTCTCGGCCCAGGTGACGCGCGGGCGATCCCACGCACGGCCGAGCGCGGCGAAGGGATAGGAACCGCGACCCGCCACGGGGGATTCGAGGACGATCGCGCCGATCGCGCCGTGCGCCTTGGCGATCTCGACCTTGGTCGCGGGGCTCGAGAAATGCGCGCGCTCCTCGCTCGGCAGGGCCGAAGGCGCGCCGCCGAAGAAGGCGACGATCTTGCCCTTCACATTGGCCCCCCGATAATCGTCGCGGCCGAATTGCGGCGCCGTGATGCCGTAGCCGACGAATACGACCTGGCCGGTGACGCTGACGTCGCCGCCCGCGGGGGTTGCGGCGGGGTAATAGTCCTCGCCGAAGACAAGGGCGACCGGCGCGGCGCCCTTGCGCGTCAGGCTCATGCTCCCCTGCCCGTCGGGCCTGTAGCTGACGAGCGGGACCTTCTGGAGATACGAGCCGTCGTCGCCCATCGGGCGCAGGCCGGCGGCGTAGAATTGCGCGGCGACGTATTGCGCGGCGATATCGAACTCGTGGCTGCCCGCCTCGCGGCCCTTGAGCTCGTCCGAGGCGAGGAACATGACGTGGCTCTTGAGCGCCGCCTGATCGGCGGGAAGCTCGGCGTTGACGCGGGCGTTCCGCTCCGCCGCGGTCTGCGCCGACGCGGGGGACGCGAGCGCGAGCAGCGCCAGCGGCGCGATCATTCGATACATGGGGAACTCTCTCCGGACACAACGGTATATCGTACGCGTAGCACGCTTCGGCGCAGGCGCAAGCGGGCAGATTTTTGCGTGGAAGGCCGGCGCTTAGCGCCTATATCCGAGGGAATATGGCAGACGCTCAGAACGCTCCGCAGGCGCCCCGTATCACCCGGCGCGAAGATTATCGCGAGCCGGACTGGTTCGTCCCCGACATCGCGCTCGACTTCGACCTCGACCCCGCCGCGACGCGGGTCAAGGCAGTGTTGCACGTCACGCGCAACGGCAGCCACGACCGGCCGCTGGTGCTGCTCGGCGACGGGCTGAGCCCGCTGGCAGTGAAGGTCGACGGCGCGGAGGCGCAAGGCTGGTCGATGGACGGGCCGGATCTCGTCATCCCGCTTGGCGGCGCGGCGCACATGATCGAGACCGAAGTCGAGATCGCGCCCGAGCGCAATACCCAGCTCCAGGGACTCTACGCCTCGGGGGGCATGCTCTGCACTCAGTGCGAGGCCGAAGGCTTCCGGCGGATCACCTTCTTCCCCGATCGGCCCGACGTGCTCTCGAAGTACCGGGTGCGGATGACCGCGGACAAGGCGCGGTTCCCGGTGCTGCTCGCCAATGGCGACCCGGTCGCGCAGGGCGACCTGGAGGGTGGGCGGCACTGGGCCGAGTGGCACGACCCGTTCAACAAGCCGAGCTACCTGTTCGCATTGGTCGCGGGCGATCTCGTCGCCAATCGCGGAACCTTCACCACGATGAGCGGGCGCGACGTGCAGCTCGGCATCTGGGTGCGCTCGCCCGATCTCGCCAAGACCGATCATGCGCTGGCCGCGCTCAAGCTGGCGATGGCGTGGGACGAGAAGGTGTACGGGCGCGAATACGATCTCGACGTGTTCAACATCGTCGCGGTCGACGACTTCAATTTCGGCGCGATGGAGAACAAGGGGCTCAACGTCTTCAATTCGCGCTACATCCTCGCCGATCCGGATACCGCGACCGATTACGACTATGACGCGATCGCCGCGGTGGTGGCGCATGAATATTTCCACAATTGGTCGGGCAACCGCGTCACCTGCCGCGACTGGTTCCAGCTGAGCCTCAAGGAAGGCTTCACGGTCTTTCGCGACCAGAGCTTCTCGGGCGACCAGGGATCGAAGGCAGTCAAGCGGATCGAGGACGTGCGCGGCCTGCGCGCGAGCCAGTTCCCCGAGGATGCCGGCCCGCTGGCGCATCCGGTGCGCCCCGACGCCTATATCGAGATCAGCAACTTCTACACCGCGACGATCTACAACAAGGGCGCCGAAGTCATCCGGATGATGGCGACGATCCTCGGCCCCGAGAAATTCCGCGACGCAACCGACCTCTATTTCGAGCGCTTCGACGGGACTGCGGCGACGTGCGAGGACTTCGTTTCGTGCATGGAGGAAGCGGGCGGCGTCGACCTCGGCCAGTTCCGCCGCTGGTACAGCCAGGCGGGGACGCCGCGCGTCTCGGCGAGCCTCACGCAGGAAGGTGGACGCGCGCGCCTCAAGCTCGCGCAGACCGTGCCGCCGACGCCGGGCCAGCCCGACAAGGAAGCGATGGTGCTGCCGCTGAAGCTTCGGCTGTTCGGCGCGCAGACCGGCACGCCGCTGTCCGACGAGCAGCTCGTGCTGCTGAAGGAGCCTGCGCAGGAGATCGTCTTCGACGATCTTTCCGAGACGCCGGTGCTCTCGATCAATCGCGGCTTCTCGGCGCCGGTGATCGTCGAGACCAACCGAACCGCGCAGGACCTCGCCTTCCTTTCGGCGCACGACGACGATCCCTTCGCGCGCTACGAGGCGATGCAGCAGCTGATGCTCGACACACTGGTGAGCGCCGTGGCGACCGGCAAGGCCGATCACGGCGCGGTGATCGAGGCGGTGAAGAACACGCTGGGCGACGCCGCGCTCGACAAGGCGTTCATCGCCGAGGCGGTGCTGCTCCCGTCCGAGAGCTTTATCGGCGACCAGATGGCGATGGTCGATCCCGAGGCGATCTACGATGCGCGCGAGGCGCTGCGCGAGGACCTGGCCAAGGCGCTTTCGAGTGAGTGGCGCGCGGCGTACGAAGGCAGCCGCGCCAATCGCTTCGAATATTCTCCCGCGGCCAAGGGCGCGCGGCGGATCAAGAACGTCGCGTTGGGCTATCTTGCCGCCACCGGCGCAGCGGACGCGGCCGAGCTGGCGTTCGGCCAGTTCGAGAGCGCCGACAACATGACCGACCGGCAGGGCGCGCTGACCACGCTCGTCAACGGCGCGTCGGACAAGCGCGAGGCGGCGCTGACGGCATTCTATCGCCGCTATGCGGGCAATGCGCTGGTGCTCGACAAATGGTTCCAGACGCAGGCGCTGTCGACACGCGACGATACCGCCGCGGCAGTCGAGGCGCTGGCGAGGCATCCGGACTTCACGCTCGCCAACCCCAATCGCGCGCGGGCGCTGGTCGGCGCGTTCAGCGTCAACCAGCGCGCGTTCCACGATGCGAGCGGGCGCGGATACCGCTTCGTCGCGGACCAGCTGATCGCATTGGACAAGCTCAACCCGCAGACCGCGGCCAAGCTGGTGCCGCCGCTCGGGCGGTGGAAGCGCTTCGACGCAGGCCGGGCGGCGAAGATGCGCGCCGAGCTGGAGCGGATCGTCGCGACGCCGGGGCTGAGCAAGGACATGTTCGAGCAGGCGAGCAAGTCGCTGGACTAACCGTCATCCCGGCGAAAGCCGGGATCCAGAGCTCCGAAGGTCATCGCCCGCGACTCTGGGCCCCGGCCTGCGCCGGGGTGACGATATTGCTTTGGCGGCAAGCGGCGGGAAGCACGCGCGCGAGGCATGCGTCATATCGGCGAGAGAAAGGAGACGTTCCATGACCCTCGTCTGCAAGACCGTCGCATCGCCCGTGGGCGACCTCACGCTCGTCGCGAGCGGCAAGGGGCTCGTCGCGATCCTGTGGGAAGGCGACAGGCCCGAGCGCGTGCCGCTGGGCGCGATGGCCGAGGTCGCCGAACATCCTGTGCTGGACGAGGCCCAGCGCCAGCTCGGCGAGTATTTCGCCGGCACGCTCCAGCGCTTCGACCTGCCGCTCGATTTCCGCGGGACCGCATTCCAGAAGTCGGTCTGGGCGGCGCTGCTGACGATCCCGTTCGGCGAGACGCGCAGCTATGGCGAGATCGCCCGTTTCATCGGGCGCCCCGATGCGCCGCGCGCCGTTGCGCGGGCGAATGGCGCCAACCAAGTGGCCATCATCGTTCCCTGTCATCGTGTGATCGG
>JAEWCK010000254.1 GCA_023390675.1 Pseudomonadota bacterium | reverse complement strand
GCTACCTCCATCCCATGCATCTCCGCGCCGAAGCCATTCTCCTCTCCGTTCGCGCGCATGGCGAGCATGGGGCGATCGTGCGCGCCTTTACTGAAGCCGATGGCGTGCAGCCGGGCTATGTGCGTGGTGGGCATAGCCGCAAGCTGCGGCCAGTGCTCCAGCCCGCGAACCTCGTGCTCGGCGAATGGCGCGCGCGGACCGAGGATGCGCTTCCGGGGCTGACGGTCGAGCTGGTGCACAGCCGCGCGGCGATGTTCTCGGAGCCCCTTCCTGCTGCGGCGTTCCAATGGGCGACGGCGGTGACTTCGACAGCTTTGCCCGACGGCCAGCCCTATCCGCGGCTCTACACCGCGCTGGACGGCGTGCTCGCGGCGATCGAAGCGGCGCCGGCGGCGCGCGGCTGGGCGGTGGCTATGGTGCGCTACGAATTGCTGCTGCTCGCCGAATTGGGCTTCGGTCTCGATCTCGAACATTGCGCGGCGACGGGGCGCAACGACGACCTCGCTTATGTGAGCCCCAGGAGCGGGATCGCGGTCAGCCGTGTGGGAGCCGAAGGCTATGAGAGCCGGCTGCTGCGGCTGCCGCCCTTCCTCACCGCGGGCGGCGCGGCGGAGTGGGCCGACATTCTCGATGGCTTGCGGCTCACCGGCCATTTCCTCGAGCGCGACCTGCTGATCGGCAAGGGCGCGGAGGTGCTCGCGGCGCGCGCGCGGCTGGTCGAGCGGCTCAAGCGGGCGGTTGCCTAAGCGCGCAGGTGTCGGCAAAGCGTGCCCCACGCGAATATGGGAGCAACGATGCCGCTGATTGCTGTTCTGCCCGGCGACGGGATCGGACCCGAAGTGACGCGCGAGGCCCGGCGGGTGCTGGAGGCGTTGGGGCTGGGTCTCGACTTCGAGGAAGCGCCCGTGGGTGGCGCGGCCTATCTGGCGACAGGGCGGCCGCTCCCGCCCGACACGCTCGATCTCGCCAGGAAGGCCGACGCGGTGCTGTTCGGCGCGATCGGCGATCCGCGCTTCGATGCGCTCGAACGGCGGCTGCGGCCCGAGGCGGCCTTGCTCGGCATCCGCCGCGAGCTGGGCCTCTTCGCCAATATCCGCCCGGCGACGCTGTTTCCGGGTCTGGAGGACGCCTCACCGCTCAAGCCCGAGCGCGTTGCCGGGCTCGACATCGTCATCGTCCGCGAGCTCGTCGGCGACGTCTATTTCGGCGAGAAGGGGCGACGCCACAATGTCGAGGGGCTGCGCCAAGGCTTCGACGTGATGAGCTACAACGAAGCCGAGGTCGAGCGGATCGCGCGCGTCGGCTTCGAGATGGCCAAGCGGCGCAAGAAGAAGCTCTGCTCGGTCGACAAGGCGAACGTGCTCGAGACCTCGCAGCTGTGGCGCGACGTCGTCAACGAGATGGCGACCGACTATCCCGAAATCGACCTGACACACATGTATGTCGACAATGCCGCGATGCAGCTCGTCCGCGCGCCCGCCGAATTCGACGTGATCGTCACCGGAAACCTGTTCGGCGACATCCTCTCCGATCAGGCGAGCATGTGCGCAGGCTCGATCGGGATGCTGCCTTCGGCATCGCTGCGCGCATGGAGCGGCGACAATGGCATGTACGAGCCGATCCACGGCTCGGCGCCCGACATCGCGGGGACGGGCAAGGCCAATCCCTGCGCGGCGATCCTGTCCGCAGCGATGCTGCTCCGTCATTCGCTGAGCAACGACGAAGCGGCGCAGCGCGTCGAAAAGGCTGTCGCCGCAGCGCTCGCCAAGGGCGCGCGGACCGCGGATCTGGGGGGCCGCATGACCACCGGCGAGATGGGCGACGCCGTGCTCAGGGAAATTGCGTGACTCCCGACCTGCTCGAACTTGCCGTCGTAATCCCCACCTTCAACGAGCGCGGAAACGTCGCGACGCTCGTCGCCAAGCTGGACCAGGCGCTGAAAGGGCGCAACTGGGAAGCGATTTTCGTCGACGACGACAGTCCCGACGGCACGTCGGACGCCGCGCGCGAGCTGGCTCGGCTCGACAAGCGCGTGCGCGTGATCCAGCGGATCGGGCGGCGCGGGCTTTCCTCGGCGTGCATCGAGGGAATGTGCGCGACCGCGGCGCCGTTCGTGGCGGTGATCGACGGCGACCTGCAGCACGATGAGACCTTGCTGCCGAGGATGCTCGATGCGCTGGAGGGCGACGAAACGCTCGAGGTCGTGATCGGATCGCGGTTCTGCGAGGGCGGCTGCACCGGCGAATGGGATCACGACCGCGTCGCCAAATCGGCTTTCGCGACCAGGCTCTCGCGCCGCGTGCTCAAGGCCGACCTGACCGATCCGATGAGCGGCTTCTTCATGATCCGCACGGCGATCGTGCGCAGCCTGGTGCCGACGCTTTCGGGTATCGGCTTCAAGATCCTGCTCGACATCATGACTGCTGCGCCGCACCCGCTCAAATTCGTCGAGCTGCCGTACGTCTTCCGCACGCGAACCGAGGGCGAGAGCAAGCTCGATCACGTCGTCGCGATGGAATATCTGATCGCGCTGTACGACCGGATGTTCGGCAAGGTCGTGCCTGTGCGCTTCGCGATGTTCTCGGCGATCGGGGGTCTCGGCGCGGGAGTGCATTTCCTCGTGCTCGGGCTGTTCTTCCGGCTGATGGACGTGCCCTTCGTCGCGGCGACGATCGTCGCGACGATGGTCGCGATGACCTTCAACTTCTTCCTCAACAACGCGCTGACCTATCGTGAGCGACGGCTGAAGGGCTTCCGCCAGCTGCTCGACGGCTGGGTGAGCTTCTGCATCGTCTGCTCCGTAGGCGCGGCGGCGAATGTCGGGGTCGCGGCGTTCCTTCACAACGTCCAGCACGGCGACTGGCGGCTGTCGGCGCTCGCGGGGATCGTCGTCGCGGCGGTGTGGAATTTTGCGCTCTCGTCGCGCTTCACCTGGGGCCGCTACTAGCCCTCACCGCCAGCTGTCGAACCACATCCAGTGGGTATAGGGATCCTGCCCGCTCAAGGGCGCGGCAGAGAGGATCGGATAGAAATAGACGAAGACGAGGAACGCCGCGGCGACGAACCATTCCTCGCGTCCGCGCCCCTTGCCGCGGTCGAAATGGTGGAAGGCGGCGGCCAGCACGATGCAGATGAACAGCCCCGAGAGGTGGTAATAATAATAGAAGCCCAGCGACTTGGGGATCACCACATAGATCGCGAGGCTGGCGATCCATAGCAAGGCGGTCGCGAACGGGCGGATCGCCTTGTCCCTGAACCAGGCCCAGCAACAGGCGAGCACTGCGAGCAGCCCGCCCCACATCACCAGCGGATTGCCGATCAGCAGCACCCCGCGCTGCGCGCCGTCGTCCCATTCGTAGAAGAACCAGATCGGCCGGATCATCAGCGGCCAGCTCCACCAGTCCGACTGGTAGTTGTGGTGCGGCAGCTTCTGCGTCTGGAGCGCGTACATCTCCCATTGCTGGCGGAAGAGCCCCGGGAGATCGAGCGGGCTGTAGGTGTAGAAGAAGGCGGGGGCGAAGGTGACGAAATAGGCCGCGATGCTCACCAGCCCGAGCAGCAGCAGCGCGGGGATTGCAGGCAGACCTGCCCAGTGCGGCTGGTCCTTGCCCGATAGCGCCGCAGCGAGCGGCTTCTTCGCGATTCGCGCGTCGCGGACGCGGATGACGAGGAAGGCGAGCCCGGCGAGCGCGACATAGGGGATGGCCGACCATTTGACCGCGGTGGCGAGGCCGAGCAGCGCCGCGCCGGCGATCCAGCGCCGCCAGACCTGCCGCCCCGCGCCCTTCATCGCCCAGAGCATCAGCACCAGTCCCCAGAGCAGGAAGGCGCCGAGGAAGACATCGAGCATCGCGGTCCGCGCCTGAACGTAGACACTCTGGTTTACACAGGCGAGCAGCGCGCCGACGACCGCGGTGCGCATCGAGCCGAGGAGGAGCCAGAGGAAAGCGAAGATCGCGAGGACCGAGGCGGTGCCGGCGAGGCTAGGAAAAACGCGCCATCCCAAGGGGTTATCGCCGAGCAACACGATGCCCGCGGCAATCAGCTCCTTGCCGAGCAACGGGTGCTCGATGTTGCGCGGGCCTTCGAGGTCGAGCAGCGCATGCGCGGCGGGGACGTAATGCACTTCGTCGAACATCAGCCGGCCCGGCTGGTCGAGATGGAAGGCGAAGAGCAGCTGGGCGGCGATGGCGAGGATCAGCGCGACGGTCCAGGGGCGGTCGCGCAGGGCCTTGATGCGGTCGAGCATGGCTCAGCGATAGCATCCCCCTCCCGCTTGCGGGAGGGGTCAGGGG
>JAEWCK010000221.1 GCA_023390675.1 Pseudomonadota bacterium | reverse complement strand
CAGCGGGGGTGCCGATGTGCCTGTCGACGGTGTCGATCTGCCCGATCGAGCACGTCGCGCAAGTGGCCGACCCCTTCTGGTTCCAGCTCTACGTGATCCGCGACCGCGGCTTTATGAAGGACCTGATCGCCACCGCCAGGGCGGCCGGCGCGAACGCGATGGTGTTCACCGTCGACATGCCGGTGCCCGGCGCGCGCTATCGCGACGCGCATTCGGGGATGTCGGGGCCCAATGCGGCGTTGCGCCGCGTGCTGCAGGCGATGGGCAAGCCCCGCTGGTCGTGGGACGTCGGGCTGCGCGGCCGGCCGCACACGCTCGGCAATCTGCTGCCCGTTCTCGGCAAGGATAGCGGGCTCAACGATTACATGGGCTGGCTCGGGGCCAATTTCGATCCGTCGATCCAGTGGCGCGACCTCGAATGGATCCGCGCCGCGTGGGACGGGCCGCTGATCATCAAGGGCATCCTCGATCCCGAGGACGCGCGCGAGGCGGCGGCGATCGGCGCGGACGGCATCGTCGTCTCCAACCATGGCGGGCGCCAGCTCGACGGCGTGCTTTCGAGCGCGCGCGCGCTGCCTGCGATCGCCGACGCAGTCGGCGACGCACTGACCGTGCTCGCGGATGGCGGGGTGCGCAACGGGCTCGACGTGGTGCGGATGCTGGCGCTGGGCGCCAGGGGCGTGCTGCTCGGCCGCGCCTGGGTTTATGCGCTCGCGGCGCAGGGCGAGGCGGGTGTCGCGAAATTGCTCGAACTGATCGCCAGGGAGATGACGGTTGCGATGACGCTGACGGGCGTCAACCGCATCGGCGCGATCGACCGCTCGATCCTGGCCGAGCCGCCGGGAAGCTGATGTCGCTGCGCATGCCCGAGCCCGATGCCGGCGTGTTGGCGCGCCGCGCGGCGATCGTCACGGCGATGCGCGCGATCGTTCCGGGCGAGGGCGTGATCGACGATCCGGACGGCCTGAGGCCCTACGAATCCGACGCGCTGACCGCCTATCGCCAGCCGCCGATGCTGGTGGTCCTGCCCGAAACCACCGCGCAGGTCGCCGCGGTGCTCGCCTGGTGCCACGCCAATCGCGTCAAGGTCGTCCCGCGCGGCGCAGGCACCTCGCTCTCGGGCGGTGCGCTGCCGCTCGCCGACGGCGTGCTGCTCGGCATGGCGAAGTTCAATCGCGTGCTCGACGTGGATTACGCCGAACGGCTGGCGGTGGTGCAGCCGGGCGTCACCAACCTCGCGATAACGCGCGCCGTGGAGGACGAAGGCTTCTATTACGCGCCCGATCCGTCGAGCCAGATCGCGTGCACGATCGGGGGCAATGTCGCCGAGAATTCGGGGGGAGTGCACTGCCTCAAATACGGGCTGACGACGAACAACGTGCTCGGCGTCGAGCTGGTGACGATCGAGGGCGAAGTGCTGCGCCTCGGCGGGCGGGGGCTCGAGCCGCAGGGGCTCGACCTGCTCGGGCTGGTGGTCGGCTCGGAGGGGCTGCTCGGGGTGGTGACCGAAGTCACCGTGCGCATCCTGCCGCGCCCCGAAACCGCGCGCGCGCTGCTGATCGGCTTTTCGAGCGTCGAGGGTGCGGGACAATGCGTCGCCGACGTGATCGCCGCGGGGATCATCCCGGCGGGGATGGAGATGATGGACCGGCCCGCGATCCACGCCGCCGAGGCGTTCGTGAACGTGGGCTATCCGCTCGATGTCGAGGCGCTGCTGATCGTCGAGCTGGACGGCCCGGCGGCCGAATGCAGCCACCTGCTCGGCGAAGTCGAGGCGATCGCCCGCGCCAATGGCGCGGTGTCGGTGCGGACTTCGGTCGACGAGGCCGAGCGCGTTGCGTTCTGGGCGGGGCGCAAGGCCGCCTTCCCCGCCGCGGGCCGCATCTCGCCCGATTATTACTGCATGGACGGCACGATCCCGCGCCGCCGCCTGCCCGAGGTTCTGCGGCGGATGAACGCCCTGTCGGAGCAATACGGCCTCGGCGTGATCAACGTCTTCCATGCTGGAGATGGCAATTTGCATCCGCTGATCCTCTACGACGCCAATCAGCCCGGCCAGCTGGAGAAGGCCGAGGCGTTCGGCGCGGATATCCTGCGGCTGTGCGTCGAGATGGGCGGCGTGCTGACCGGCGAGCACGGCGTAGGCGTCGAGAAGCGCGATCTGATGCCGGCGATGTTCTCCGAGATCGACCTCGCGCACCAGCAGCGCGTGAAGTGCGCGTTCGATGCCGAATTGCTGCTCAACCCGGGCAAGATGTTCCCCGAGCTGCACCGCTGCGCCGAGCTCGGCCGTGTCCACGTCCACCGCGGCGCGCTCTCCCATCCCGATCTTCCGCGCTTCTGAAATGCTGCGCCCGGCCGACATCATGGAATTGTGCGAGATCGTCGCAGGCGGCGGGCCGCTGCGGCTGCGCGGCGGCGGGAGCAAGGACGCGATCGGCGCGGAGACCGACGCGGCGGTCGTCGACATGCGGGGCTTTGCCGGCGTGGTCGATTACGATCCGCCCGAACTGGTGCTGACCGTGCGCGCGGGGACGCCGCTCGCCGAGGTGCAGGCGCTGGTCGCGGGCGAAGGGCAGATGCTGGCGTTCGATCCGTTCGACCATGCCGCGATCCTGGGAGGCGAGGCGCGCGCGACGATCGGCGGAGTGATCGCGGCGGGAGTCTCGGGGCCGGCGCGGCTGAGCCGCGGCGCGGCGCGCGATCATCTGCTGGGCTTCACCGCCGTCTCGGGGCGCGGCGAGAAGTTCGTCGCGGGGGCGAAGGTGGTCAAGAACGTCACCGGCTATGACCTGCCCAAGCTGGTCACCGGGAGCTGGGGCCGGCTGGCGGCGATCACCGAGCTGACGCTCAAGGTGCTGCCTGCACCGCGCGAGCAGCAGACGCTGGTGATACGCGGGCTGGGTCCGGCGGCGGCGGTCGCGGCGATGGCGAAGGCGACAGGCTCGGCGGCGGAAGTGAGCGCGGCGGCGCACCTGCCGGATTGGGAAGGCGGTCCGGTGACTGCGCTCCGGCTCGACGGATTCCCCAGCTCGATCGCCGCGCGCGCCGCGACTTTGGGCGGGCTCGAGGCGATCGATGGCGCGGCGTTATGGGACGCCGTGCGGCACGCGACGCCGCTGCCGGCGGACAAGCCATTGTGGCGTGTGATCGTCCCGGCGACGCGCGCGCCCGATCTGGTCGCAGCGCTGCCCGAAGCCGACTGGCTGTTCGACTGGGCCGGGGGGCTCGTATGGCTCGCGAGCGATGCCGATCCCCGCGCTGCGGCAGCCGCGGCAGGCGGTCATGCGATGCTCGTCCGCGCCGACGCCGCGATGCGCGCCGCCGTTCCCGCGCTACATCCCCAGCCCGCACCGCTCGCGGCGCTCGAGGCGCGGGTGCGCCGCGCCTTCGATCCGGCGGGCGTGTTCGAGACGGGGCGCTTCTAGATGCAGACCCATTTCACTCCCGAGCAGCTCGCCGATCCGGCCACGGCCGCGTCCGAGGGCGTGATCCGCAAATGCGTCCATTGCGGCTTCTGCACTGCCACTTGCCCGACCTATGTGCTGCTCGGCGACGAGCTCGATAGCCCGCGCGGGCGGATCTATCTGATCAAGGACATGCTCGAGAACGCGCGCAGGCCCAGCGCTGAAGTGGTCAAGCATGTCGACCGGTGCCTCTCCTGCCTGTCGTGCATGACCACCTGCCCCTCGGGGGTGAACTACATGCACCTGGTCGACCACGCGCGGGCGTACATCCACGCGCATTACGACCGGCCGTGGCACGAGCGGATGCTGCGCAGCATATTGGCGTGGGTGCTGCCCTATCCCGGCCGCTTCCGGATGGCGCTGAACGCGGCGAAGCTGGGGCGGCCGTTCGCGCCACTTTTCGTCGGGCCGCTCAAGCCGCTGGCGGCGATGCTCGCGCTCGCGCCGCGCAGCTTGCCCAAAGCTGCTAGCACTGCGCCGTCGTCGGTACCGGGCGCCAAAGGCCGCGTCGCGCTGCTCCAGGGCTGCGCCGAACCGGTGCTGCGCCCCGAGTTCCGCGCCGCGGCGGTGCGGCTGCTCAATCGCGCGGGCTATGACGTGGTGTTCGCGGCGGGCGAGGGCTGTTGCGGCGCTTTGGTCCACCACATGGGCCGCGAGGAGGACGGGCTCGCCGCCGCGCGCCGCAATGTCGATGCGTGGACGCGCGAGATCGAGAGCGGCGGGCTCGCGGGCATCGTCGTCACCGCATCGGGCTGCGGCACGACGATCAAGGATTACGGCTTCATGCTGCGCGAGGATCCCGCTTATGCCCAAAAGGCGGCGCAGGTCTCGGCGCTGGCGAAGGACATCAGCGAGCTGCTGATCGCGGCCGATCTGCCGCCGGGCGACGGACGCGGGCTGACTGTCGCCTATCACGCCGCCTGCTCGCTCCAGCACGGACAGAAGGTCACCGACGCGCCCAAGCGGCTGCTCGCGCATGCAGGCTATGCCGTGCGCACGCCGATCGAGGCGCATCTCTGCTGCGGATCGGCGGGCACGTACAACATCCTCCAGCCCGAGATCGCGGGCCAGCTCGGCGATCGCAAGGCGGCCAATCTCGCACGCCTGAACGCCGACGTGATCGCCACCGGCAATATCGGCTGCGCGATGCAGATCGCGCCGCGCGCCGGCATTCCCGTGGTCCATACGGTCGAGCTGCTCGACTGGGCGACCGGCGGCCCGATTCCGCCGCAAATCGCAGCGCGCGCGCCTCGCGCGGTTGACTCAAATAGTCATATTATACCATGAAGGAATGCAGGCGGCGGGCTGCCCGAATGCCCGCGCTTTCAGGGGAAGGAAATCCGATGCACGCGGGCTCGATCCTGCTGGCCGCGCTCGCCGCAGCGGCGGCGACGCCGGCCGCCGCGCAGACGCCGCCGCTCTCGGTGGCGCCGGGCGGCCATTATCTGCTCGCCGGGGGCAAGCCGTTCTTCTGGATGGGCGACACCGGCTGGCTGCTGCTCAGCCGGATCAATCGTGCCGAGGCGGAGAACTATCTCGTCACGCGCAAGCGCCAGGGCTTCAACGTCGTCCAGATCATGGTGCTCCACACCGCCAAGATGACCAATCCGGCGACCGGCCCGGCGTTGATCGACGGCGATCCCGCCCGCCCGCGCACCACGCCGGGCAGCGATCCGGGCAAGCCCGGCGAATATGATTATTGGGACCATCTCGACTGGGTCACGAAGCGCGCCGAACAGCTCGGCATCTATCTGGCGCTGGTGCCGTGCTGGGGCTCGATCGCCGATGCGGGCACGCTCAACCTCACGAACGCGTCCACCTATGGGCGCTTCCTCGCCGATCGCTACAAGGACCAGCCCAATATCGTCTGGCTGAACGGCGGCGATACCCGCTCCGAAATGCGCAGCGCCGTGTGGGAGGCGCTGGGATCGACGATCAAGCGCTACGATCCGAATCACCTGATGACCTTCCATCCGATTGGACGGACCGATTCGGCGTGGCAATGGCACACGGCGCCGTGGCTCGACTTCAACATGTTCCAGTCGGGCCACCGCTCCTATGCGCAGGAAGGCGCGAGCGCGCATGCCGAGGACAATTGGCGCTACGTCGCCGACGACTGGATCCGCACGCCCGCCAAGCCGGTGATCGACGGCGAGCCTTCGTACGAGAACATCCCGCAGGGCCTGCACGAGCCGACGCCGCAGCCGCGCTGGAAGGCCGAGGACGCGCGCCGTTACGCGTGGTGGGCAGTGATGGCGGGCGCGTTCGGGCACACCTACGGCGAGAACCACATCATGCAGTTCTTCACGCCGGGCGCGGACACGGCCAATTTCGAGCCGGTCACGCCGTGGACCGAGGCGATCGAGGCGCCGGGCGCCAACCAGATGCGCTACCTGCGCGCGCTGATCGAGTCGCGCCCGATGCTCGAGCGCGTGCCCGACCAGTCGCTGATCGCCGACAATGGCGTGCGCTACGATCGCGTGCTGGCGAGCCGGGGCAAGACCTATGCCTTCGCCTACACCTATACCGGGCGGCCGTTCACGATGCGGCTGGGCAAGACCGCCGGCGGCCAGGTGCGTGCGAGCTGGTATTCGCCGCGCGACGGCAAGACGCAGGCGATCGGCGCCTTCGCCAACAAGGGGACGCACCGCTTCGATCCGCCGGGCGACACCGCGCCGGGCAATGACTGGGCGCTGGTGCTCGACGCGACGACGGGGGCACGCCGATGAGCCTGTCGAAGATCAAGCACGTCCGCGCGTTCACGGTGCGGGGTGGTGGTGCGGATTATCACGATCAGGGCGGCGGCCACTGGATCGACGATCACATCGCGACGCCGATGGCGCGCTATCCCGAATATCGCCAGAGCCGGCAGAGCTTCGGGATCAACGTGCTGGGCACCCTGGTGGTGGAGATCGAGGCCGAGGACGGGACGATCGGCTTTGCGGTGACGACGGGGGGCGAGCCCGCGGCGTTCATCGTCGAGCGGCATCTGGCGCGCTTCCTCGAAGGGAGGAGCCCGCACGAGGTCGAGAAGATCTGGGACCAGATGTACTTCTCGACGCAGTACTACGGCCGCAAGGGTCTGGTGGTGAACGCCATCTCGGGGGTCGACCTCGCGCTCTGGGACCTGCTCGGCAAATTGCGGCAGGAGCCGGTCTACCACATGCTGGGCGGAGCCGTCCGCGACGAGCTGCAATTCTACGCGACCGGCGCCAGACCCGACGTGGCGAAGCAGCTCGGCTTCATCGGCGGCAAGCTGCCGCTCCACCACGGCCCCGCCGAGGGAGTCGAGGGGCTCCACAAGAACATCGCCGAGCTCGCCGAGATGCGCTCGCGCGTCGGCGACGATTTCTGGCTGATGCTCGATTGCTGGATGAGCCTCGACCTCGACTATGCCACGCGGCTCGCGCAGCGCGCCTGGGACGAATGCGGGCTCAAATGGATCGAGGAGGCGCTCAGCCCCGACGATTACTGGGGCTACGCGCAGCTGAAGAGGAACGCGCCCACCGGCCTGCTCGTCACCACCGGCGAGCACGAGGCGACCCGCTGGGGCTTTCGCATGCTGATGGATATGGAGTGCTGCGACATCATCCAGCCCGATGTCGGCTGGTGCGGCGGGGTGACCGAGCTGGTCAAGATCGCGGCCTATGCCGACTCGAAGGGCGTGCTGATGATCCCCCACGGCTCGAGCGTCTACAGCTACCACTTCGTCATCACCCGGCATAACTCGCCGTTCGCCGAGTTCCTGATGATGCACCCCGGCCCCACCGAGGTCGTGCCGATGTTCCATCCCCAGCTGATCGGCGAGCCCGTACCCCAGAACGGCCGCCTCAAGGCCAGCGCACTCGACAGCCCCGGATTCGGCGTCGAGCTAAACCGCGACCTCCCCATGCACAGACCCTACACGCACTGAGAAGGAAGAGCCTCTCCGATGAAATTCTGCCGCTTTGGCCCGCAAGGAAGCGAAAAGCCCGGATTGGTCGACGACCAGGGCGTAGTCCGCGATCTCTCGGCGCATGTCGCCGACATCACCGTCGACGCGCTTTCCAGCCTGTCGGGGATCGATCCCGCAGGCTTGCCCGCGATTGATACCGGTGTCCGCCTCGGCGTGCCGGTCAAGGGCATCGGCAAGATCGTCGCGATCGGGCTCAACTATGTCGATCACGCGCATGAATCGGGCATGCCGATCCCGACCGAGCCAGTGATGTTCATGAAGGCGCTCTCCAGCCTCACCGGGCCGAACGACGAAGTCATGCTGCCCGGCGATTCGACGCACAGCGACTGGGAAGTCGAATTGGGCGTCGTGATCGGCAAGACCTGCCGCTATGTCGAGGAAGCGGACGCGCTCGATCATGTCGCGGGCTACACCATCGCCAACGACGTCTCCGAGCGCTTCAACCAGAAGCAGCGCGGCAGCCAGTGGAGCAAGGGGAAGGGGCACGACACCTTCTGCCCGGTCGGCCCGTGGCTGGTGACTCCCGACGAGCTGGGCGACCCGCAGAATCTCGACATGTCCCTCGACGTCAATGGCGAGCGCATGCAGACCGGCAACACGCGGACGATGATCTTCAGCGTGCGCGAGATCATCGCTTATGTCAGCCGCTACATCACGCTCTATCCCGGGGACCTGATCATCACCGGAACCCCGCCGGGGGTGGGGGAGGGCAAGAAGCCCGATCCGATCTTCCTCAAGGCCGGCGACACGATGCGGCTGCGGATCGCCGGGCTCGGCGAGCAGACGCAGAACGTCGTCGCGTGGCGCAATCTCGGCGAGGCGGTGCTCGGATGACGCATTATCCCGATCGCTTCGCGGGCCGCACCGCGATCGTCACCGGCGGGGCCTCGGGCCTCGGCCGCGCCGTCGCCCGGCGTTTCGTCGCCGAGGGCGGCAAGGTCGCGCTCTGGGATGTCAACGCTGACGTGCTCGCCGAGGCCGCCCGGGATGTCGGCGCGGCGCACACGGTCGCGCTCGACGTCACCGATGCCGATGCCGTTGCTCGCGCTGCTGCGGAGACTGCTCGCGCGCTCGGCCGGGTCGATGTGCTCGTCTGCTCCGCCGGGATCACCGGGGCGACCGCGCCGGTCCACGAATATCCAATCGATTCGTGGCAGCGCGTGATCGACATCAATCTGAACGGGCTGTTCTACTGCAATCGCGCGGTCGTGCCGTTCATGCTCGAGAACGGCTATGGCCGGATCGTCAACATCGCCTCGGTCGCCGGCAAGGAGGGCAATCCCAATGCGAGCGCCTATTCGGCGTCGAAGGCGGCGGTGATCGGCCTGACCAAGTCGCTCGGCAAGGAGCTCGCGGGCAAGGGCGTGATCGCCAATGCGCTCACGCC
>JAEWCK010000122.1 GCA_023390675.1 Pseudomonadota bacterium | reverse complement strand
ATGTTGGCCTGAATGAAACCGGCCTTGTCGCCGCAATCGTAGCGCACCCCGTCGAAGGTAAGGCCATGGAAAGGCTGGTCGCCGATCATCCGCGCCATCGCGTCGGTCAGCTGGATCTCGCCGCCAGCGCCTTTCTCCTGCCGCTCGAGCACGCGCATCACTTCGGGCTGGAGGATGTAGCGGCCGATCACCGCGAGGTTCGACGGCGAGGTGCCGCGCTTGGGCTTCTCGACCAGGCCCTTGACCTCGGTCAGCGCGCCGTCGCGCACGCCAGGCGTGATGATGCCGTATTTGTCTGTGGCTTCCTCGGGCACTTCCATCGCGCAGATCATATTGCCGCCGGTGCGGTTGTACGCATCGACCATCTGCTTGAGGCAGCCGGGCTGCCCCATCATGAAATCGTCGGCAAGCAGCACCGCGAAGGGCTCGTCGCCGACGATATCGCGCGCGCACCAGACCGCGTGGCCGAGCCCCATCGGCTCCTGCTGGCGGACATAGGCGACCGCTCCAGGCTTCAATCGCGTCGCCTCGAGGATCTCGAGCGATTTGCCGCGATGCGCCATCGTCGTCTCGAGCTCATAGGCGATGTCGAAATGATCCTCGATCGCGCTCTTGCCGCGGCCGGTGACGAAGATCATCTGCTCGATCCCCGCCTCGATCGCCTCGTCGACGGCATATTGGATCAGCGGCCGGTCGACGACGGGCAGCATCTCCTTGGGCAACGCCTTGGTGGCGGGCAGAAACCGGGTGCCGAGCCCGCCCACGGGGAACACGGCCTTGCGCAGCGGCTTGATGGTCATGGACGTCCTTTGCGATCGTGCGGCCGATTACCCCCGCCCAACCCGCAAAGCAATCATCTCAGAAATCAAGGCTCAGCCGCACCGCTCCGCCGACATCGTCCTGGATCGACGCGAAGTTGCCGGGATTGCGCCGCACGAACAGGTTGCTGCTCACGTCGCCACCGGGCAACGGCCAGGAATAAGCGAACTCATAGTCGATCTCGCGCCCCGTCGGCGTAAGGTTGAACCGCGTCGAGCTCCAGGCATCGACGCTCTCGCTCGCATAGTCCCAGCTCGCGGGAAGCTGCAGGTCGAGCCCGCCGCTCGCCACACGAAGCGGCTGGGCGACGCGAAACCCGAAACGGTCACCGCGTGCGAACATGCCGAGCTTGCCGAAATCGGCTGAGAAGCCGTTGGTGCGGATGAGGCCCGACCCGCTGACGCCTTGGCGTAGCTGCGCCGTGGTCCAGCCCTGGCGCATCGAACCGCCAAGGCTCCAGCCGCTGCCCATGTCGTAGCGCGCACCCAGATCAACGAAATAGCTGTCGGCGCGCGCAGCGCCGAGTGCCCCCGAGAAGCGCGCGCCGAGCAGCGTGTCGCTCTCCGCAAGCCTGGTCAGCGACAGGCCCGCGGCCAGTCTGCCGAAGCGCCGGTCGATCCCGATCGCGGTACGGCTATAGGCGGAGCGGTCGAACTTCCATTTGAGCGCCGCGAACGCGGCATCGCGGCGGGCAAGGACGTCGCCATATTCCATGCCGACCGTCAGCCCCCAGCGCCCGAATTGCTGGCGTACCGCCGTCGCGCCGAGCACGTCGGAGTCGAACCCTGCATTGTGCGTGGGATCGCGCGCAATCAGGAAGGCAGGCTCGGCGCGACCGGCGAGCCGTGCCGAAAGCGTGTTGGCGCTTTCGGACGCGCCGATCGCGAACTGCGCCTTGCTGCCCAGCCGCGCCGTCACCGATCCGGCGAGCACCTTGGCGAGGGTCGCGTCGCGCGTCCCGATGCCGAGCCGCTCGATGCGGATGCCCGCGTCGCGCGTCGGCACCAGCGACACCGCGACCTGCATGCCGCCGGCGCCCACCGAATAATTGTGCTGGCGCGACGCCATCAGCGCAGGCAGCCGCCGGCCGGGGCTGTCGCGCCGGATCGAGCGTGCGAGGTCGGTCGCGAAGGCGCGGTCGAAGCCATCGAGCAGCACCACCCCGAGCGGTCCCTGGCGGGCATCCCCCATTGGCGCGGAGAGCGCGGCGTTGAAGCCGCCCGTGAGGCCGCCCGAGCCCGCGAGCGACATGGTGCCGACGGGCTGGAAGGCACGAGTCAGGTCGAGGATGCCGCGGCCATAGATCGGATCGGTGCCCGACGCGCCGACGTCGCGCGCGGTAGCGAAGAGAAGCGATACGATCTGCGCTCCGGTCATGTTTGGAAAGGCTTGGGCCAGCAACGCGACCGCGCCCGCGATCTGCGGCGCGGAGAAGGACGTGCCCGACCACAGGAAGGGCGTATTGGTCTCGTCGGGCGCTCTCACATTTTCGCCCACCGCCGCGAGATAGACCTGCGCGCTGGCCCCCGCCCGGTTCGAAAAGCTCGAAATGGCGTCGCTTCCGTTGATCGAGCCGGCGATGATGATCAATCCGCGCGAAACCGCGGCATTCGTGGCGGGCTGGGTGAAGGGATCGGGGTCGTTCGCCTGCGGCCCGTCATTGCCTGCCGAGATGACGATGACGATCCCAGCCGCAGTCGCGCGGTTCAGCGCATCGACCACCGCCTGGCTCGGCGCGTCGCCGCCGAGCGAGATGTTGACGACGCGCGCGCCGCCGATCCGGGCCTGATCGAGGCCCGCGGCGATGGCATTGTCGTCGAAGCGGCAGCCGGTTTCGTCGTCGCCAGCCTTCTCGGTGGCGCAGCTTCCGGGTCGATCGGCGCGGGTGACGATCAGTTGCGCATCGAACGCCACGCCGTGCGTGCCGGCATCGTTGCGTCGTCCCGCGAGCGTGAAGGCGACCGCAGTGCCGTGCCCGCCCTCGTCGTCGATCGTGCTGTTGCCCGCCACATCCTTCGAAAAGCTGGTGATGCGGCAAGTCCCGGTACCGGCGCCCCCCGAGCAATCGCCGAACTCCTGGCTCTGAAGGTCGATGCCGCTGTCGATGATGCCGACCTTGATGCCTGCACCCGTGCCGCCGTGCTCGTAAGCGGTGAGCGCGTTCATCGACGTCGCCCCCACCGTCGCGCGATATTCAGCGGTGTCGTAGTTCACCGAAGGCGTCGGGGTCGGGCTGGGCGACGGGCTCGGAGTCGGAACCGGGCTGGGAGAAGGCGACGGTGTCGGGGCGGGCGGCATGTTGATTCCGCCGCCTCCGCCACCCCCGCCGCTGCATGCGCCGGTGACGAGCAACGCCCCGACGGCCACGGCACGCATCAACCGCGCGCGATCAGCACTGCGCATGGGAACCTCGAAAAATATGTGAACACAATCGCTTACCCGATCAGCATGTATCGCAGCTTAATCTATCAGGCGAGGGTTATTGCATCCTTGCGAAGCCGATTATCCGTCGGCGAGCAGCGCCTCGATCCCCGCCGCGACGGCCGCGGAGGCCAGACGTCCCCCGGCGAAGCGGCGCAGCACGTCGGCCGCGTTCAGCGCCCATTCTTC
>JAEWCK010000083.1 GCA_023390675.1 Pseudomonadota bacterium | reverse complement strand
GGCGACGGTCGCTTCGCGCGCGGTGCGGGCGAGGCCGCGCGCTATCGCGCCTCGCCCGAGTTCGACGAATCGATCCTCGCCACCGCGGCCGGGCTCGCGACCGAGATGAAGCTCGGCCAACAGGGGCACACCGACCTGCTGATCGTCGGTGCCTCGGGCACGGACTATGTGGGGCACACCTTCGGCACGCAGGGCAGCGAGATGTGCATTCAGTTGCTCTCCCTCGACCAGTATCTCGGCAAGCTGTTCGCTGTGCTCGACAAGACCGGGGTCGATTATGCCGTGGCGCTCACTGCCGATCATGGCGGGCTCGATCTGCCCGAGCGCGCGCGTGAGCAGGGCATGCCGATGGCGACACGGATCGATCCGGCGCTCCGTCCCTCGGCGATGGGCAAGGCCATCGGCGCGCAACTTGGGCTGACCGGACCGGTGTTGGGCGGGAGCGCGGCAGGCGACGTCTATGTCGATCCCAAGCTCAGCAAGGCGCAACAGGCGGCGGTGCTCGCAGAGGCGATCAAGCGCTACACCGCGCACGCGCAGGTCGAGGCGGTGTTCACGCGCGCGCAGATCGCCGCGACGCCCTCGCCGAGCGGTCCGCCCGAGACCTGGTCGCTGCGCGAGCGCGCCCGCGCCTCATACGATCCCGAGCGTTCAGGGGACTTCGTGATTGCCTTGAAGCCGCGGATCACGCCGATCGCCGATCCGACGCGCGGCGCGGTCGCGACGCATGGCAGCTTCTGGGATTACGACCGGCGCGTGCCGATTCTGTTCTGGCGCAAGGGGATGACGGGGTTCGAGCAGCCGCTGTCGGTCGAGACCGTGGACATCGCGCCGACGCTCGCCGCGCTGATCCATGTGCCGGTCGTGGGAACGATCGACGGGCGCTGCCTCGATCTGGACGCGGGACCGGGAGACAGCTGCAGGTAGATCCCTCCCCCTTTGGAAGAGGGAGGGAGCGCCGAAGGCGCGGAAGGGTGAGGGTCAAGAGCAGTTGCTTGTCTCGATCCTCACCCTTCCCACTCGCTGCGCTCGCGGGCCCCTTCCCTCTCCCAATGGGAGAGGGAGTTAACGGCGGCGCTCGAAGGGGCGCATCCCCGTCAGGCGGTTGTTCGCCAGCGCGATCGGCTGGCCGCTCAGATCGGCGACGAAGGCGGGATTGCCCGGCGCGCCGGGGGCCATGGTCGCGACATTGTCCTGCACGCGCAAGCCGGCCGAGGAATAGGTCCGCGCCTCCGCCGCCACGACGATCAGGCCCGAATCATTTTCCTTGTGCGCCCCCTGGACGAAGGTGTTGCCCGCGATCAGCCCGCTCGCGCCTTCGGACAGGTCGATCATATAATTGGTTTTGGCGCCCTTGCTGTCGTCGAAGCTGTTACCGGTGATCGTGACGTCGGGGACGCGTAGCTTGACGTAGTGGCCGCCGGTGCCGCGCTCGAAGCGCGAGCGGGTGATCGTGATCCGGCCCTTGTAGCCGAGATAGATCGAATGGCTGCAATTCTCGGTCTCGCACTGGCCGAGCCCGGCGAAGGTCGAGCGATCGATCAGGATGTTGCGCACCGTCTCACCGCCGCCGAGAATGCCTTCCTGACTGTCGAGGAACATCGAGTTGGTGACGCTCAAGTCGCCCATCTCGATACGGATGCCCGCGCCGTTGCCGTCGTTGACCGCGAAGCCGCGAAAGACGATCCCGTCCACCGCCGATCCGCGGCCGCGCAGCACGAAGGCGGCCTTGTCCTCACAGGTTTCGCCTTCGAAGATCGCGGTGCCGGGCTGGACCGCCTTGAAGGTAATCCGCCCGCCGGTCTGGACGGTGCACTGGTGATAGGTGCCGGGCGCGATGAGGATCGTCGCGGTGCCGTCGCGTACCGCGGTGACGGCTTCGTCGATCGTCGCGAAACCCTGGCCGGTCTCGGCGATCACGAACGGCGCACGCTGCTGCTGCGCGGCGGCGGGCGCCACGAGGGCGATGAGGAAAAGGATCGGCAAGCGCATTGGGGTGGTATGCGCTGGGCGGGTTAAAAATCCTCCCCGGAACGGGAGGAATTGCTACTTGAACGTCTTGATGATCCCCGAGAAGTCGAGCCCGGCGCCTTCGCCGTCGACGAACGCCTGGTAGAGCTCGGCGGCGCGCTTGCCCATCGGCGTGTCGGCATGGACCGACTCCGCGGCTTCCATCGCGAGCTTCAGGTCCTTGAGCATCAGCGGCGCGGCGAACCCTCCCTGATAGTCGCGGTCGGCAGGGCTCTCCGGGCCCACCCCGGGGACCGGGCAATAGCTCGTCATCGACCAGCTCTGCCCCGAGCTGACCGAGGAGATGTCGTAGAATTTCTGCAGGTCGAGTCCGAGCTTCTCCGCCAGCGCGAACGCCTCGCAGGTGGCGACCATCGTCGCGCCGAGGATCATGTTGTTGCAGATCTTGGCGCCCTGCCCCGCGCCGCTGGCGCCGGCGTGGATCACGGCCTTGCCCATGTCCGAGAGGAATTGCTCGGCGCGCCCGAACGCCTGCTCGGTGCCGCCGACCATGAAGGTGAGCGTGCCTGCATTGGCCGCGGCGATCCCGCCCGAGACGGGGGCGTCGACCGCCATCAGCCCGCGATTGGTGGCGGCTTCGGCGACGCGGCGCGCCGTGGCGACGTCGATCGTCGAGCAATCGATAAGGATCGCGCCGGGCGCGGCATTGTCGAGCAGCGTGTCGGTGTAGACGGCTTCGACATGCTTGCCCGCGGGGAGCATCGTCACGATCGCCTCGGCGCCCTCGACGGCTTCCTTCGCATCCGCCGCGGGCAGGCAGCCGGCCGCCTTGGCCTTGTCGAGCGCCTCTTGGCTCAAGTCGAAGGCGCGGACGTCGTGCCCCGCCTTGGCGAGGTTCGCGGCCATGCCGGCGCCCATATTGCCCAGCCCGATAAATGCTACGCGTGCCATATTCTCTCTCCTTCAATCCCCCTCCCGCTTTCACAGGAGAAGTTAGGGGAGGGCTCTTCTTCTGGCCGCGATCCCCAGTTTCAAGGTTACAGGCCCTCCCCCTGCCCCTCCCGCGAAAGCGGGAGGGGAGAAGAAGTCACTTCCCTGTCCAGTTG
>JAEWCK010000351.1 GCA_023390675.1 Pseudomonadota bacterium | reverse complement strand
GGCTGGGGACGCGGAGCGCTATAGGGGAGGCGGGATGAGTCGTATAGTATGATGAATGGGACGGGTTACGGCGCGGCGGGATGGCCGGGGGCAAATTCGATCAGGTCCCAGCGATTGCCGTAAAGGTCCTCGAACACGGCGACCTTGCCATAGGGCTGGGCGGTTGGCGGGCGGACGAAGTGGACGCCGGCCGCGGTGAAGGCGGCGAAGTCGCGGTCGAAATCGTCGGTGGCGAGGAACAGGAAGACGCGGCCTGCGGCCTGATTGCCGATCGCGCCGGCCTGCTCGGGCGTGACGGCGCGGGCAAGGAGGATCGTGGTGGCGTTTGCGGGTGCGCCGGGCGGGCGGAGGGTGATCCAGCGCTTGTCCTGCTCGGGCTGGTAGGTATCCTCCACGAGAGTGAAGCCGAGCTTGCCGGTGTAAAAGGCGAGCGCTTCGTCATAGTCGCGGACGATCAGGGCGATGTTGGCGAGGGACTGGGGCATCTACACTTGCACGAAAAGCTCCACCGCCGCCAACGTGCCCGCAAATGCCTGTTCGGCCTCATTATACTCGACAACTTTCGTGATGGCAGGGAGCCCCAGCGCCATCAGCGAGACAATCCCCTCGCCAACCTGTAGGTCATGGGTGGTGTGATCGGGGTTCTCATAGCGCGCGGGCGCTACCCTGTTGATCCCGTAGTCACCGAGCAACATGATCACCGGCTTGCCGGCGCCTTCTGCGATCTGGAGTTCGATCCCGAGTCCTGTTGACGGAAAACTGGCCTCAGCGACTATCAGATCGGCCTCCTCAACCATTCGCCGATCCCAAGCATAGCAAAGGGCCGCTCGGTCCAACCATGGCTTTTCAGCAAGTTGGGGATCGCTATCAACCAACGCATACTTGACGGCTTTGACGCCGCTTGCCCGCTCTAGGTGATTTGCCAACGAGTGAATGAATTCCACGTACCGAGGAAAATGCGAGCGAGGGACGTGGGTGAGCCCACAAGCGAGATATATCTTCACAGCTAGACTGGCACCCGCACGTTTGGAACCAGCACCTGGTGCCCCGTCATCTCTGCCGCTACCTCGTCAATGAACTGGCTCGGCGACATAGCGATAAACTCATTCAAGAGCCAGTTACGTTGGCCGTTAAGCAATGCGCTGAGTTGCGCCGGATGATATCGACTCAACTCGCTGAGGCGGTGCATCGCTCCAAGCATCAGCGTGACAGGCTCGCGCGCAATTTCGGTTGGACTAGTCATCTTGAGGTACCACAAGGTCGACGATCCACGAATGTACTTAAGTCGGGATCGAATGCTCCTGTTCAGGATTCGCAACTGGTCGAGATCAGCGGTGGGGGGGTCGTTCCCAGTTGTCAGCATGACAGATGCTACTGACCTAATGATCCTTTGAACGCCACGTGGGTAATGCTGATACCCCGCCGGAAGGTTTTTTCGGTATGCCTCCCAATCCACGTCACCTACCACGGTAGCCTCAAAAAAAGTCTCCCCGGTGGCATCGTCGCGATAAAATTCGGGGCTCCGCACGGGCAGAAAAATATCGCGCCGCCGTGGATAGGTAAGACAATAGGTTCGATGTACGTGAACCAAATTATACAACATATCCTCTAGGCTATGGGTCACATTCGTCTCTGTCTCACCATAGTACGTCGAGATTGCGGGCAGCACCCCCTTAGAATGTATCCGGACTCCTTCGTTGCTTAGAACCATCTTACCCCCTGGGGGGCGCATGTTGTGTTTACCAACGCCATGATAGGGGTTAAAAGCTATGTGCTTCGCGGACAGCAATGCCTTTGCAGCATTCATAAAGCTATAATATAAAAGAAGTGGTTTTGCCTCTATCGGAAGATGGCGAGCGCTTTGGTAGAAAGCTCCTGACTGCCTCCAGAAAAAAAGAGCATCTTCTTCGTGTTGCCTTCTGAGCCACAAATCTACGTAAATGAAGGGGTCGTTAGTGAGTACATTGCGCACCTCAAAGCGCGCATCTCTATGCGCCTTGTGGGGCTGCAGTATCTTCCTTCGGAGCTTTACGCCCGACATCATTCAGATGCACTAGGGGCAAGGTAAATCTCGCTCCCTTTGTCTCGAAACGACCTGCTCATCTCAGCCATCCCCTGCTCCGCCTCTGCCGCCAAGAACGTGTCCACGCTTGCATTCTGCTTGGCAGCGAAGTCGCGGACTTCCTGGGTGATCTTCATCGAGCAGAACTTGGGGCCGCACATCGAGCAGAAATGCGCGGTCTTGGCGCCTTCCGCGGGGAGGGTCTGGTCGTGATATTGCTCGGCGGTGTCGGGATCGAGGCTGAGGTTGAACTGGTCGCGCCAGCGGAACTCGAACCTCGCGCGGCTGAGGGCGTCGTCGCGCATCTTCGCGGCGGGGTGGCCCTTGGCGAGATCGGCGGCGTGGGCGGCGAGCTTGTAGGTGACCACGCCGACCTTGACGTCGTCGCGGTCGGGCAGGCCGAGATGCTCCTTGGGGGTGACGTAGCAGAGCATCGCCGTGCCGTACCAGCCGATCATCGCGGCGCCGATGCCGCTGGTGATATGGTCATAGCCCGGCGCGATGTCGGTGGTGAGCGGCCCCAATGTGTAGAAGGGCGCCTCGCCGCAGGCCTCGAGCTGCTTGTCCATATTCTCCTTGATCTTGTGCATCGGCACATGGCCGGGGCCCTCGATCATCACCTGGACGTCCTGATCCCAGGCGCGCTTGGTCAGCTCGCCCAAGGTGTAGAGCTCGGCGAACTGGGCCTCGTCATTGGCGTCGGCGATCGAGCCGGGGCGCAGGCCGTCGCCGAGCGAATAGGCGATGTCGTACGTCTTCATGATCTCGGTGATCTCGTCGAAGCGCTCGTAGAGGAAGCTCTCCTTGTGGTGCGCCAGGCACCATTTCGCCATGATCGAGCCGCCGCGGCTGACGATGCCGGTGACGCGCTTTGCCGTCAGCGGCACATAGGGCAGGCGGACGCCGGCGTGGATGGTGAAATAGTCGACCCCCTGCTCGGCCTGCTCGATCAGCGTGTCGCGGAAGATCTCCCAGGTCAGGTCCTCGGCGATGCCGCCGACCTTTTCGAGCGCCTGGTAGATCGGGACGGTGCCGACGGGGACGGGGGCGTTGCGCAGGATCCATTCGCGGGTGTCGTGGATGTTGCGGCCGGTGGAGAGGTCCATGATCGTGTCGGCGCCCCAGCGGATCGCCCAGACCATCTTGTCGACTTCCGAAGCGACGTTCGAGGCGACGGCGCTATTGCCGATATTGGCGTTGATCTTGACGAGGAAGTTGCGGCCGATCGCCATCGGCTCGCTTTCGGGATGGTTGATGTTGTTCGGGATGATCGCGCGGCCGCGCGCGACTTCCTCGCGGACGAATTCGGGGGTGACGTAGTCGGGGATCGCGGCGCCCCAGTCCTGGCCGTCTCGCGCGTATTCGGCGAGGCGGGCGCGGCCGAGATTCTCGCGCTCGGCGACATATTCCATCTCGGGGGTGACGATGCCGCGGCGGGCGTAGTGCATCTGGCTGACGTTCGCGCCGGGCTTCGCGCGGAGGACCTGCTTGCGGACGTTGGGGAAGGGCTGGACGCCGCCGCTGCGGTCCGGACCGAGCTGGCCATTGTCTTCGGGGCGGACCTCGCGCTGCGTCACTTCCTCGACGTCGCCGCGGGCGCGGATCCAGTCGCGGCGGAGCTCGGGGAGGCCGGCCATGATGTCGATGCGGGCGGCGGGATCGGTATAGGGGCCCGAGGTATCGTAGACGCGGATCGGGGGCTCGCCGGAGGAGGGCTCGAGATCGATCTCGCGCATCGCGACGCCGAGGGGGCCGACATGGATCTTGCGCGAACCGCGGATGGGACCGGTGGTGACCTGAAGCTCGGTACGCGCGGGGATGTCGGCCATTCGTCTCTACTCCTCATGCGGGAGAGGACGGTCGTATGGCGGCGGCCGCTCCCTCCCTACGCCGGTGCCCATCTACCAGGAATGGGGCGGATCAGGTTCAGCGGGTCGGAGCGTGCTCGCTCCCTCTCAAGCGCGCGTCAGCGCTCCCCCGGGGATGGGGCGAGTCCTAGACGCTTCAGAAAGTATAGGCCAGCCCCCCGGCGAACACCCATTGATCGGGCGAGCCGGCCACGCTGACGAGCGGCGAATCCGCGGCGCTGTTCAGCATCCGGCGGTACGAGACCGCGCCGATCGCCGAGAGGCCGTGGGTGAGGTCGCCGGTGAGCGAGAGATTGGCGAGCGCGCCGATCGTCCAGTCCTTCCAGCCCTTGCGCGCGTTATAGGCGGGGAGGCCGCTGGCGAGGCTGCCCGCGGGAGTCACGCCGAAATAGGTGTTGGCATAGCCCTCGCCCATGTAATTCGCCGAGAGCGACAGGCCGACATAGGCCTTGCGGCTCAAGGGCGTGCCATAGTCGATCGACGGCGTGATCACATAGCTCGAATGGACCTTGTTGACGTCGTGGACATAGCCGACGGTGACGGTGAGCTTGTCGTAATCGCTGGTGATCACGCCCTGCTTGCCCAAGCCGACTATGCCGCCGAGCTCGATCGCGGTGTTGATCCGGCCGAGCGCGAGGACCTGCGGGTCCTTGATCGCCGCCGAGCGATTGAAGTTGACGTTGACCAGCGGGCCCGCCTGCAAATCCCAGCCCGGACCGCCCCTGGTGGGGACGATGTCCGCCCAGGCGCGGTTGCCGCGGATCGTGAAGTTGATGCGCGACACGCGCCCGCGGATGCCGGGGACGACCGACCAGACGGTGTCGTCCGACCCCTCGTAGCTCGGCACCTGTCCTGCGCCGATGCCGATCATCAGCGAATCCTTGTCGAGCTCGGCGGGGTCGATCGCCGGCGCGTCGGTGCGGTCCTGCGCGAAGGCGGGGGCGGCGGCGAGCAAAGGGAGAGCGACAAGGGCGCTGGCGATACGCATACGGGACCGGCTTCCGATGATGTTGCGGGTGCGAAACGCCGCCCTAGCGGCGAGGTTCCTGACGCGTAAAGGCGCCGAGCCCGGCATCGGTGCCGCACAGCCTGTCCCAATGCCGGAAATAGAGGCCGTAGTTGCAGTTATAGTGGCTGTGGTGGCGCTGGTGGTGATGCGCAGTGATCAGCCACGCGCCGAGCGGGCCCTGGTGCATGAAGCGCGGCCAGATCTCCCAGCCCATGTGATTGGTGACGCCCATCACGGTCATGATCGCGAGGACGAGGCCGAGCGCGGCGACGTGGATGGGGATGAGGAAGACCAATGCGGGGATCACCACGGCGCCGGTGAGCGCCTCCAGCGGATGGAAGCTCATCGCGGCCCAGGCCGTGGGCGGGCGGCTGGCGTGGTGGACGGCGTGCATGCGGCGGAACCAGGCCGGACGGTGCATCAGGCGGTGGGTCCAGTAGAACCACGCGTCGTGCGCGAAAAGATCGAGGAGGACCGAAAGCGGCAGATACCAGAACGGGAAGGCATGGAGGTCGGTGTAGATGCGCGTCCAGCCTCGGTTCGCCCAGCCCCAGGCGACGATTCCCGCGGGGATTCCGTAGATCGCGGCCGAGGCGAGGCTCCAGCCGATCTCGCGGCGGATCTGGCGATCGAGGCCGGTGTAGAGGCCGGGCCGGCGCACGCGCGTCGCCAGCGCGAAGGCGCCGCTCGCCGCGAGATAGCGCAGGCCGACGATCAAGGTCATCGCGAGCGCGGAGAGGAGGATGGCGAGGACCATGCGTCTCTGTAACGTTCCGCAACCTAAACCGTCACCCCGGCCTTGTGCCGGGGCGATGAGGGAAGCGCGGCCGCACTGCTCAAAAATCGGGCACGCCTTCGCAACTGCACAAAAATTTGCGCGTCCGTAACGTTTGATTGCGCGCGACCGTGCGAAATCACGCGATTCTTGCGTCTGGCACGGCGCTTGCTCCCTGGGCCCTCGGGACAAACGCCAAGAGGGGGCGACATGAAGCTCATCATCGCCATCATAAAACCATTCAAGCTCGACGAGGTCCGCGAGGCGCTCATGGGCGTCGGGGTCGCGGGGATGACCGTGACCGAGGTCAAGGGGTTCGGCCGGCAAAAGGGCCAGACCGAGATCTACCGCGGGGCCGAATACAGCACGAACATGGTGCCCAAGATCAAGATCGAAGTCGCGGTGCCGGGCGATCTCGCCGACCGCGCGGTCGAGGCGATCCAGGCGGCCGCGAGCACCGGCGCGATCGGCGACGGCAAGATTTTCGTGCTCGATGTCGGCCAGGCGGTGCGCATCCGCACCGGCGAGACCGACGAGACGGCGCTGTGATGAAGGGGGTCGAGATGAAGCAAGCCATCAAACTCGCCGGCTTGGCCGGCATCGCGCTGTTCGCGGCGCTTCCCGCCTGGGCGCAGGACGCCGCCGCCGCCCCCGCGGCGACGGTCGACAAGGGCGACACTGCGTGGATGATGACGTCAACGGTGCTCGTGCTGGCGATGATCCTGCCGGGGCTCGCGCTCTTCTATGGCGGCCTGGTGCGCACCAAGAACATGCTCTCGGTGATGACCCAGATCGGAGCGGTCGCCGCGCTGGCGATGCTCGTCTGGGTGATGTGGGGCTACACCATGGCGTTCGGCCCCGATTATGAGGGCGTGCTCAGCAACTTCGTGTCGAACTTCGACAAACTGTTCCTGAAGGGCGTGACGCCGGCATCGCAGGCGGCGACCTTCACTCCGGGGGTCGAGATCCCCGAATATGTGTTCATCTGCTTCCAGATGACCTTCGCGGCGATCACGATCGCGCTGGTGCTGGGATCGGTGGTCGAGCGGATCAAGTTCGCCGCGGTGATGATCTTCGCGCTCGTGTGGCTGACGATCGTCTATTTCCCCGTAGCGCACATGGTGTGGGCGGCGAGCGGCTATTTCTTCAAGGCCGGCGCGCTCGACTTCGCGGGCGGCACCGTGGTGCACATCAACGCCGGCGTCTCGGCGCTGGTCGCGGCGCTGCTGATCGGCAAGCGCATCGGCTATCCGCAGGAGCGGATGGCGCCGCATTCGATGACGCTGACCTTCGTCGGCACCGGGCTGCTCTGGGTGGGCTGGTTCGGGTTCAACGCGGGCTCCGCGCTGGAAGCCAACGGATCGGCGGCGCTGGCGATGATCAACACCTTCGTCGCCACGGCATCGGCCGGCATCTTCTGGATGCTCGCCGAGCGCGTCGCGGGGCACAAGGCATCGGCGCTGGGCTTCTGCTCGGGGCTCGTCACGGGCCTCGTCGCGGTGACGCCGGCGGCGGGCAATTCGGGCCCGTTCGGCGCGATCGTGCTCGGCGCGGTCGCCTCGGTGGTCTGCTATTTCTTCGTCGCGGTGATCAAGCCCAGGCTCGGCTATGACGACTCGCTCGACGCGTTCGGCATCCACGGAATCGGCGGCATGGTCGGCGCGGTGGGCACCGCGGTGGTCTATGCGCCGTCGCTCGGCGGGCCGGGCGCGGCGGATTACGACATGGGCGCGAAGATCCTGGTGCAGCTGGGCGCGGTGGGGACGACGATCGTCTGGGCGGCGATCGGCACCACCATCGCGATCGTGATCGCCAAGGCGCTGACCGGCGGCCGCGTGGCCCCCGAAGTCGAGCGCGAAGGGCTCGACCTCGGCGAGCATGGCGAGCGCGCGTACAATTACTGACGAGATCGGGCGCCGCGCCTCAAGGG
>JAEWCK010000344.1 GCA_023390675.1 Pseudomonadota bacterium | reverse complement strand
ATCTGCTCGGGCGGTAGATGTATTAGAATTTTGCAACTGTAAAACACCGCCGCTAGGCCGATGCTTCGGCAGGGAGTCTCGATGATGCGGATCGGATGGTTGGCGGTGGCGGCGATGGCCTTGAGCGCGTGGGGAGCGCAGGCGCAGAACAGCGCGCGCCCGGCGCGGGTCGCGAACGAAGTGCTCGTGCTCGCCACGCCGCATCTGGCGGGCTGGCCCAAGGACGTGCCGCTCGAAAACCTCTCGCTCGTGCTCGACCGGCTCGCGGCATGGCGTCCGCAAGCCATCGCGATCGAGACGATCCCCGGCGACCAATGCTATGTGATGCGGCGTCAGGCCGAGTTTCGCGAAGCCGCGGAGACCTATTGCCCACCTACCGAAGCGGCGCGGGCGGCGACAGGGCTCGACGTGTTCGAGGCGATCGCGGAGCGCGACCGGATCCTGGCGACCTGGCCGGCGAACCCCGATCCGGCCGCGCGGCGCCATCTCGCGGCAGTGATGCTCGCCGCGGGGGACCGGGCTTCGGCGATGGTGCAATGGCTCTATCTGCCCGAGGCGGAGCGCAAGCCGGGCGACGGACTGGATGCGGCGCTTGTCGAGCAGCTCGGCGCGGCGGCATCGCGGCACCGCGAGGACGTTGCGATTTCGGCGCGTCTGGCGGTGCGGCTGGGGCTGCAGAAGCTCGTGCCGATGGACGACCAGGGCGTCTCGATACCGATCGTGGACGAGGACGGCTATGGCAAGGCGCTGACCGGGGCTTGGGCGCATGGCGCGCCGCCGAGCGCGGAAGAGACTGCGGCACAGGGCCCCGGTCTCTATTCTCCCGAGGGCGTGCTTGCAGCGTATCGCATGTACAACGCCGCCGATTATCCGGCGAAGGTCTATGCGCGCGATTTCGGGGCGACGCTCGTCGAACCTTCGCCCGAGCAGTTCGGCCGCGTATACGTCACCTATTGGGAAACCCGGAACCTGCGCATGGCAGCCAATATCCGCGAGGCGTTCGGGGCGCGCCCGGGCAGCCGCGTGCTGGTGATCGTCGGCGCGTCGCACAAGGGATATCTGGACCGCTACCTCGGCATGATGCGCGACGTCACCGTCGTCGATGCCGCGCGCGTTCTCCGCTGAAACAGGGTGACCGCCGCTGCGGGTTGCAATTGCGCGCAATGCGATAGAATATCGTATCGCTACAGGCGGAGCGATCGATGCGGCAGGAGGATTCCGGCGGGTGGCTGCGGGCCGGGTTTCTGGTGCCCACGCTGGGCGCGGTGACACTGATGGCGTTGATCCTGCTGGCCGGCGCCGAGCCCCATCGCACGCCGCCGCCTTCGCTGGCTTTCCTGGGCCTGCCGGTGAGCGGCAGCGCGGCGGATTCGCAGCGCGCCGGCTTCACCAGATGCGTCAATCTCGACCTGACCAGGATGCGCTGCCGCAGGAACGCAGTGATGGTGCTCGGGGAGGGGCCGTACGAAGCAGCGCTCGACTTGATCGGCAGCCGCGGGAGCGGGGGCTTCAGCCAGCTGACGCTGTGGAAGGATGGCGGGCAGGAGGAAGTCTACAAGCTGGTCGATGCGCTGCAGCGGCAGGGCTGGATGCATTGCGAGACCGGCGACGAGCGCTGGGGCGACCAGGACATCTACACGCATCCGGGCGCGCCGGTGCGCGTATCGATGGATCTCAGCTATTACGGCAAGCGCCGGGTGCGGTTCATCCCGCTGTGGAAGAACGACGAGCGCAGCTGCAAACCCTATCACTGAAGGGCTTCCCTTCGCGCTGCGACTCCGCAAGATGATCGCATGAAGCGCTCCACCGCCATTACCATCGCCTCGGGCGTCGCGGCCGCCGCGATCGGGGGCATCTTCCTCTATGCGCGCGCGTCGCGGCCGCCGGTGATCAACTCGAAGGTGCCCGAGCCGGCCAAACCGGTCGATCTCGCGCGCTATCTCGGCAAATGGTTCGAGCTGGCGCGGCACAAGAACCGCTTCGAGAAGGGGCTGGACGGCGTCACCGCCGAATATGCGCTGCTGCCCGACGGCAAGATCGAAGTGACCAATAGCGGACAGCGCGGCTTTCCCAGGGGCGAACCCCATCTGGTGCAGGGCCGCGCGATCGTCGCCGACGAGGCGACCAACGCCAAGTTCAAGGTCTCGTTCTTCGGGCCGCTCTATACCGGCGATTATTGGGTGCTCGACCACGGCGACGATTACGAATGGGCGATCGTGGGCGAGCCCGGCGGGCGCTATCTGTGGGTGCTGGCGCGCGAGGCGCGGCCCGATCCGGCTATGGCCGAGGCGATCTTTGCACGCGTCGAGGCGCTGGGCTATGATCGCTGGGCGCTTCGGCGCACGCGGCAGGGGTGAAGCGAGGCTGCTTCAGCCCGAGTTCAGCCGCACAGGTTCAGGAGTCGTGACATGCGCAAGATCCTCAAAGCACTTCTGATCGGCTCCGCGCTCGTCGCCGTGCCGGCAATCGCGGGCGAACGGCAGACTCCCGAAGCCCAGCTCGCCAAGGTCCTCGACGGCCGCGTGGCCGGCACGCCGGTCGACTGCATCAGCCTGACCGGCACGCAATCGAGCGAAATCATCGACGGCAAGGCGATCGTCTATCGCGTGGGCAGCCGGCTGTACGTCAACGAGCCGCGTTCGGGCGCCGACATGCTCGACAGCGACGACATCCTGGTCACCAGGACCTTCGGTTCGCAGCTGTGCAGCATCGACACGGTCCATCTGATCGATCGCGGGGGCAATTTCCCGCGCGGCTTCGTCCAGCTCGGCAAGTTCGTCCCCTATACCCGGCCGCGCGCCGCGAACTGACGGTCCTCGCGCCCGCTTCCGCTCTGCGGCGAAGTTGGTAAAGAGCCGGTAAGGGAGGGCAGACGCCATGACTTTGACCGGGCTCGACATCGTCGTGCTGCTCGTGATCGGCGGAGCGGCGGTGCTGGGATTTCTGCGCGGATTCGTGACTGAAGTGCTCGCGCTGCTCGCCTGGGTGCTAGTCGTGCTGGTGCTCAAGCTGTTCCATACGCCGCTTGCCGAAGTGCTGGCGGGCGCTGTGGGGACGGCGCAGGGTGGGGCGGTGCTCGCTTTCTTCATCCTCGGCGGTGTGACTTATTTCGGCGGACGACTGATCGCCAATGCGATCGGATCGAGGACGCGCGAAAGCTTTCTCGGGCCAGTGGACCGCGCTTTGGGCTTCGGCTTCGGAGCGCTGAAGGGACTGATTCTCGTCAGCATCGCCTTCCTGCTGCTCGTATTGGTGTTCGACACCGTCGGCGGCGGGCCCGCCAGGCGACCCGAGTGGATCAAGGGATCGACCACCTATCCGCTGCTCAACGCGACGAGCGCGGGGATCGCGGATTTCGTCGACCGGCGGCGCAAGGGGCTGCCGGTGTTCGGTGGAAAGAAGTCGGTCGAGGTGCCCGGGAACGCGGCGACGGGGAATTCGGCGGATTAAATCCTCCCCGGAGGGGGAGGGGGACCGCCGGAGGCGGTGAAGGGGGATTATCCGCGGGCGGCGCCGCTTGGGGAAACTCCCCCTCCGTCACGCTGCGCATGCCGCCTCCCCTCCGGGGAGGATTGAGGATGCGGCGGCTCTCCCCTAAGCCCGGGGCATGAACGCGCCGCTGTACAATATCGAGATTCTACGGCTCGCGGCTTCGGTGCCGTTCGCGGCGCGGCTCGATGCGCCAATGGCGTCGGTCGAGAAGCGCTCGCGGTTGTGCGGAAGCCAGGTTGTCGTGGACGTCGACCTCGATGCCACGGGGCGCGTCTCTGCGGTCGGGATGGCGGTGCGGGCGTGCGCGTTCGGCCAGGCTTCGGCGGCGCTGCTCGGTGCGCATCTTGTCGGGCGGAGCGCGGCGGAACTGACCGAAGCGCGCGATCAGCTGGCGGCGTGGCTCGCGGGAGCGCGCGCGGCGCCGGAATGGCCCGGCATGGGAAAACTCGCGGCGGCGCTGCCGCATAGCGCGCGGCACGCGGCGATCCGGCTGCCGTTCGAGGCGGCAGCCGAAGCGGCGGCGGAGGCGGCGCGCTGATGGAGCATGGCGACCTCTCGCTGCTCCGCGAAGGCGTGCCGCTGCTCGGCTTCGCGCTGGTCTTCGTCATCGTCTTTCGCCGCTTCGGGCTCGGTGCGACGCTCGGCTATCTCGTCGCGGGCGCGCTGGTCGGGCCGCAATTGCTCGGGCTGGTGGGCGACGCCGAGAGCAAGATGGGGATCGCCGAACTCGGCATCGCGCTGCTGCTCTTCCTCGTTGGGCTCGAGCTGAGCCCGTCGCGGCTGTGGCGGATGCGCAAGGACATTTTCGGGCTGGGCCTGCTCCAGGTGGTGATCTGCGGCGCGGCGGTGGCGGGGATCGTGTGGGTGGGAACCCGGTCCTCGCTCGGCGCGGCGCTGGCGCTCGGCATGCCGATGGCGCTTTCCTCGACTGCACAGGTGCTGCCGATGCTGCAGTCGGCGGGACGGCTGAGGACGCCGTTCGGCGAGCGCGCCTTCGCGATCCTGCTGTTCCAGGACCTGTCGATCGTGCCGATGATCACGATCGTCGCGGCGATGTCGCGCAACCCCCACGATGCGGGCGGGCCGCCGGGGTGGCTGCTCGGCATCTACACCGTCGGCGCGATCATCGGGCTGGTGCTCGCGGGGCGCTATCTGCTGAGGCCGCTGTTCCGGCTGATCGGCAATCTGGGCGAGCGCGAGATGTTCGTCTTCGCCGGGCTGTTCACCGTGATCGCGAGCGCGGCGATCATGGAGGCGCTGGGGCTTTCCGCGGCCTTGGGCGCGTTCATCGCGGGCGTGATGCTGGCCGACTCGCCCTATCGGCACGAGCTGGAGGCGGACGTTGAGCCGTTCCGATCGATCCTGCTCGGCCTGTTCTTCCTCGCCGTGGGCATGACGCTCAACCTGCACGCGATCGCCGAGCGACCGCTGTTCGTGCTCGGCATGGCGCTGGTGCTGATCGCCGCCAAGACCGCCCTGATCATGGGGCTGGGGCTGCTCTTCGGGATGAAGCCGCGCTCGGCCTTCGCATTGGGCGTGCTGCTGAGCCAGGGCGGCGAGTTCGGCTTCGTACTGTTCGCGCAAGCGCAGTCCGCCTATCTGATCGAGGGCACTGCGGCGAGCGTGTTCGGCGCGATCGTCACGCTCTCGATGGCGACGACGCCGTTCCTGATGATGGCGACGAAGAATCTCCGCGCCGAGCCCGAGCCGAGCGCCGATGGGATCGACGGGCCGGTGCGCGAGGGCTCCAACGCCGTGGTGGTCGGCTATGGCCGCTTCGGCCAGACCGTCGCGCAGATGCTGATCGCGCAGGGCATTTCCGTCACGCTCGTCGATACGGACGTCGAGATGATCCGCGTCGCGGGCGATTTCGGGATGAAGGTCTATTATGGCGACGGCACGCGGATCGACCTGCTGCGCCAGGCGGGCGGTGCCGAGGCCGAGCTGATCCTGTTCTGCCAAGACGGCGACAGGATGGACACCGACATCCTCGAAGCCGTGCACCACGCCTTTCCCAAGGCGACGATCTTCGTGCGCGCCTATGACCGGCGCAGCATCCTCAAGATGAAGGGCGCGCCGATCGCGGGCGCCGTGCGCGAAGTGATGGAGAGCGCCGTCATGATGGGGCGTCTCGCGATGCAGGCGGTGGGCGTCGACGAAGCCGAGATCGACAAGACCGAGGCCGAATATCGCCGCCGCGACAAGGCGCGGCTGCAGGTACAGAAGGAGAGCGGCGACCTGATGGCGGGGCGCGACGGCATGTTAAGCCAGGCGAGCCAGGCCGCGGCGGCCGAAGCGGATGCGCCGACGCGATGAGGCTGGTTGCGATCCTCGCCGCTCTTGCCGGCGCCTTGGCGGTGGCGGCGGGCGCCTTCGGAGCGCATGGCGCGAGTGGACAGGCGGCCGAGTGGCTGCGGACGGGTGGGCAATATCAGCTGATCCATGCCGTGGCGGCGCTGGTCGCGGTGCGGACCGGCGGACGGGGGCCAGCCTGGTGTTTCATCGGGGGTGCGGCGGTGTTTGCGGGGACCCTCTATGCGATGGCGCTGGGGGCGCCGCGGGCGCTGGGCGCCGTCACGCCGATCGGTGGGCTTGCGCTGATCGCCGGATGGCTGTGGCTGGCATGGGAGAGCATGCGCAAGGGCTGAGCTTGCATCGCGATCGGAAGCGCATCAGCATGTCGCCGATTCAGGGGGAGGTGTCATGCTTGGGATTGTCGCCGCTGCATTGATCTGGGTCCCGGCGATGCCGGCGGTTCCGGCTTTCGCGCAGGAAGGACCCGCCATCTCCGATGCGGCCTATTGCGCGAGTGCCTATGGCGCGCTCGCCCGGGCGCGCGAGCGGCGGGCCAGGTCGCCGCGCGACTTGCTGGGCAAGCCCGGCTATCTCTCGATCGATTTCGCCGGGCGCAAGAAGGCGGTGCTTGCGAAGCATGCCAAGGACGAACTGGCGATCACCTTCCACCAGCAGGCGCTCGAGGAGGCGTTCGACGCCGGCGGCTATGCCGAGGCGGACGGCAAGCCGCTGCCCGAGGCCGCGGGGAGCGCAATTACGCTGGCCGTGGCCACCGCGCGGCGCTGCGATCAGAGCAACGGCTTTGCGCCGGCGCTGCTCGATCGCATCGTGGCGATGCCTGCGCCGCCGGTCGAGCCCTGGGCCTGCGCCGTCAACTATATGGCGGTGGGGATGGGCATGCGCGATCCGGCGCAACAGCGGCTTTCAATGACGCGCACGCAGGCGATGATGGCCCGGTTCGATCCAACGATGGCCGAAGACACCGTGTGGCGCGACTTGCTGCGCGAGCGGCTTCGCGCCGACGCGCAGGAGCGCAACAAGGCGATAGGCGCGGGCCAGGTGACGCCCGCGCAGCTCTTCGCCCACGCAAAGGCGTGCGACCGGCTGCTGCCGGCTTCGTGAAGGTTACTCTCCCGAGCCTTTGCCGCGTTCGAGGATTCGCTGGATCGAGGCGGCGGTGCTGGGGTGATAGCCGGCCCTCGCTTCGGCGAAGAACTTCGCGGCGATCGGCTTGCCCCAGTCCCCCTGCTCGACCAGCCCCTCATAGACCGGGCGGATGAGCAGGCCGCGGCCTACCGTGGTGACCAGCCCCTCGATCGACGGCAGCGCGGGCTCGTAGCGGTTGGCGATGGCGAGCTCGGCCCAGGCCGAGAGGACATAGGCGTTGGTCGAGGCCGAGAGGCCCAGCGTCTCGTCGAGCTCCTTGAGACGCGCGGTCGTCTGCTGGCGGGGCAGGCCGTTCAGGAAGCGGAGCCATTGCTGGGTGGCCCAGCCGGTCGGCTGGACCGCGGAGACGGGGCCGCCGGCATTGACTGCGGCGAGCTTCGCGTCGACTGCGGCGAGCGTCGCGGACTTCACGTGTACGGCATTGTCGGGGAGGCCCGCGCCATAGGCCCAGCGATCGAGCTCGAGCTTCGCCTCGAGCGCCTTGTCGCCCTTGATCAGGTTGGCGCGCAGATCGGCGAGGAAGCCGGCGGTGGTCTGCGGCTGGAAGGCGTGGCGGTCGAAATAGGAGCGGAGGTACGCGTCGAAGCGTGCGCGGCCAACCGTCATCTCGATCATGCGGAGGAAGTTCGAGCCCTTGAAGTAATCGAGCTGGCCCCAAGTCTGGCCGGGCTCGCCGTGGAGACGCGTGCGCGGAGCCTCTGGTCCGCCGGCGTCGGCGATGTCCTTCTGCAGGCCGTCCCAATCGAGATCGGCGTACATCGCGGCGCGCTCCTTGCCGTACACCGCTTCCATGATCCGGTTCTCGAAATAGGTGGTGAAGCCCTCGTTGAGCCACGAATCGGACCAAGTCGCGTTGGTGACGAGGTTGCCCGACCAGCTGTGCGCGAGCTCGTGCGCGACGACATCAGTGTTCGAGCGGTCGCCGGTGATGATCGTGGGGGTGAGAAAGGTGAGCGTCGGGTTCTCCATGCCGCCGTAGGGGAAGCTTGGCGGGAGGACGAGCATGTCGTAGCGGCCCCAGCGATAGGGGCCGTAAAGATTCTGTGCGGCGTCGATCATCTTCTCGACGTCGGCAACTTCGGCCGCGGCGGCGTCGAGCATCGAAGGCTCGGTCCACACGCCCGAGCGGGGGCCGGTGGCCTTGAAGGCGAGATCGCCGACCGCCATCGCGATCAGATAGGGCGGCACGGGCTTGTCCATGCGGAAGCGGAAGGCGCGCTTGCCGTTGGCGGCCGTCACGCCCTTGGCGCCGTCGACGCGCGCGCCGCTCATCACTGCGACGAAACCATCGGGGACGGTGAGCGTGGCGGACCAGGTCTGGCGGATGCCGGGCGAGTCCTGGGTAGGAATCCAGCTGCGGTTGTTGATCGGCTGGCCCTGACTGAAGAGATAGGGCTTGGCCTTGCCCGCGGTGAGTTCCGGCGCGAGCCATTGGAGGGCGGTGGCGCCGGGCCGGGTCTTGTAGCGGATGACGATGCGCTTCTCGCCCAAGAGCTGGATCGTCAGCGCCGAGCCCAGGTCCTTGTCGCGCGGGCCGATGGTGAAGGGGAGCGGCTTGCCCTTGGGGCAAGTGACGCTCTCGATATCGATATCGTCGACGTCGAGCACGATCGAGGTGGCGCCCCTGGCGGCGAGCACGTCGAGCGTCGCGGCGCCGGAGAGGGTCTTGCTCGCGAAATCGACGTCGAGGTTCAGGTCGACGTGCGTGATGCGGGCGATTTCGGGCTGCGCATGCGTGAAGGTATCCTTCGCCTCGGGCGTAGTGAGGATCGGAGCGACTTTCTGGGCGGCGGCGGGGACGGCGAGCATCAGCGCGGCGAGCAGGGGGGCGAGGAAGCGCATGCGCACCTGCTATGCCGATCGGGGCTGAACGGCAACTGAGCGGTCAGGGAAGCTCGGCGGGCCGGAGGCGGATCGGGATCGGCGCGTCGATCGGCTCCCAGCCGCGCGTGCGCAGCACGTCATTGCTCTGGCGCGGCTCGCGACCGGCGGCGCGATCGAGCGACCAGGTGATGTGATAGGTGCCGCCGTCCGGCCGGTGATCCGTCCCGCCGATCGCGACGACAAGCGCCTGGAGGCTGTGACCGTCATCGGTCTGGCCGACGACTTCGCCGCTGGTCTCCCGAGGCAGTGGATCATCGCTTTGGGAGGCCAGCGTGACGTGATGCGCGATCAGGTCGGGCCAGCGCGGCGGGAATCGTTCGAGCAGGCTGGTGCGATCGGACTCGTCGAGCAGCCAGCCGATGGTGCGCTTCGTCATGGCCGGTTGAACGCCCGCGCACCGGCGGGGTTGCGCCCGGTGTCAGGAAAGCCTGGCGTGCGCGGCGAGCAACTGATCGCAATAAGTGTCGAAATAGAGCGCGGATTCGGATTCGGGTTTGTCCTGGAGCGCAGCGACCTGCTTGAAGGAACCGTGCTGCCGCGTGACGTCCTGCGCCATCCGCCCGTTGAAATAGGCTTCGAGGACCGGATCCCCGGGCGCGTCGCGATCCTTGGTCAGCCGTGCGTCCGCCGCCAGCTTGAACAGCCTGGCCTTGGCGCTGTCGGTCGCGGTGCGCGTGTAGTCGGGCCGGAACAGCGAGTGCCAGGCCCAGCATTGGTAGAACGACTTCCACCACTGGCGGCCGGTATAATTGCCGTGCATGTCCGAAGCCGTGATCCGCAAGTCGCGCGGATCGTCGATCGATTGCGCCTGCACCGCGCTTGCAGTGACCAGCATCACCGCGCCGAGCACGATCCAGCTTCGCATCATCGAGCTCCCCCATCGAGAAACGCTGCAACGTCGTGCAGATTCACCGTCCTGTCCAGATAGGTCTGGCCGATGCCGCGGGCGAGGAGGAAGGGGAGTGTGCCGCCGGCCATCTTCTTGTCGTGGAGCATATGCTCGACGAGACGCTGGCCGGATGCGGTGACGCCGGCGGCGGCGAGGCCGTCGGGGAGACCGACGGCGCGCAAGTGCGCGGCGACGCGTTCGGCGTCCTGGCTGGGGCAGTGGCCGAGGCGAGCGGAATAGGCGAAGGCGAGCGCCATGCCCGCGGCGACGCCTTCGCCGTGGAGGAGCCTGTCCGAAAAGCCGGTCTCGGCCTCGAGCGCGTGGCCGAAGGTATGGCCTAGGTTGAGGAGGGCACGCTTGCCGGTGGTCTCGCGCTCGTCCTCGGCGACGATGCGCGCCTTGGCGGCGACCGAATGGGCGATGGCGTGCTCGCGTGCCCGCGGGTCGCCGGCGAAGAGCTTGGCGGCATTGGCCTCGCACCATTCGAAGAAGGCGAAATCGTCGATCAGGCCATATTTGACGACCTCGGCATAGCCAGCGCGCAGCTCGCGGGGCGGGAGCGTATCGAGCAGGTTGGGATCGATCAGGACGAGCGCAGGCTGGTGGAAGGCTCCCACCAGGTTCTTGCCCGCGGCGGAATTGATCGCGGTCTTGCCGCCGACCGAGCTATCGACCTGCGCGAGCAGGGTGGTGGGGATCTGGACGAAATTGCAGCCGCGCTTGACGATGCTGGTGGCGAAGCCGACGAGGTCGCCGATCACGCCGCCGCCCAATGCGATGACATGATCGCTGCGCTCGACGCCCAGCGCGAGCAGACGATCGGTGAGCGCTTCGAGCTGCGCCCAGCTCTTGGTCGATTCGCCCGCAGGGAGGACAATCGCCTCGCTCGGGCCGAGACCCGCCTGGAGCGCGGGAAGGTGCTGCGCGACATGCTCGTCAGTGACGATCACGAACGGGCGGCCTTTCGAGAGCGGCGCGAGGTGGTTGGCAGCGCGCGCGAGCAGTCCCGATTCGATGCGCACTTCGTAGCTGCGCTCGCCGAGCGCGACGGGGATGATAGTCACTCGCGGATCGCCTTCAGGATCGCATCGACGGTGGCGTCGTGCGGTGCGGCGATGCTCTGCACGCGGATGGGCGCGAGCGCATAGAAAGGATTTCTTATCGCCGCCAATTCGGCGAGCACGGTCTCGGGGTTCTTGCCGCGCAGCAGCGGGCGCGTGTCGCGGCGGCTGACGCGGTCCGCGAGCACCTCCGGCTCGGCGTCGAGCCACACCGCGATGCCGCGATCGAGGATCAGCGCGCGCGTCGCTTCGTTCATGAACGCGCCGCCGCCGGTGGCGATCACCTTGGGCGCGCCATCGACCAGCCGGGCGATCACGCGGCGCTCGCCGTCGCGGAAATAGGGCTCGCCGAAGCGCTCGAAGATGTCCGACACGGTCATCCCCGCCGCGGCTTCGATCTCGTGGTCGGCATCGACGAAGGGCAGCCGCATGCGCTGCGCGAGGCGCCGGCCGACCGTGGTCTTGCCCGCGCCCATCAGTCCGATCAGGACGATCGGCTTCCCCGTCCACGCGGCCTTGTGTGCATGCGTTTGCAGCATCGTTGGAGGGGCTATACAGCGAGGGGGCCTGTCGGGCAAAAGGCCCGCGAAACTAGTCACGGACCCCATTTCATGTCGCGTTCGCTCATCGCGTTGATCGTCGTAATCGTCCTGCTGGTGGGCGGCCTGTTCTTCCTTGCGAGCCGCGGCACGCACAAGGAGCCGGTGCGGATGGAGAAGGTGGTCCCGCTTGACAACCTCGCCAACTAAGCGCCGCTCGCTCGCGTTCGCGGCGCTGCTGCTGGCAGGCGTCGCCGGGCCCGTATCGGGGCAGCAGCAGGACAAGCCCGAATCGCTGTTGCCGCCGGGCTTCGACGAGCCCGCGCCGGCGCCTGCACCCGCTCCCGCACCTGCGCCTGCCTCGCGGCCCGGCGCAGGCGCGCCTGCGGCGGCACC
>JAEWCK010000293.1 GCA_023390675.1 Pseudomonadota bacterium | reverse complement strand
TGTGCCGCGGTCGCGCGGCGGCAGACGAGGCCGCCGAGCCCGCGCGCCGCCCCGTCGAGGAAGGCGGCGCGGGTGACGCGCTGCCCACCCTCGCCGTGCCCGAGGGCAGCATCGGCATCGTCGATGCGCTGGTCCGGCTGGGCCTGTGCGCATCGAAGGGCGAGGCGCGGCGGCTGATCAAGGGCGGCGGCGCGCGCATCGACGGCGAACGCGTCGAGGACGAAGCCGCGACCGTCACGGTCGGCGATACGAGCGTCCGCATCTCGGCGGGCAAGAAGCAGCATGGAGTGCTGACCCGGTGATCCTCCGCCTCGTCTTTCTCGCCGCAGCGCCGCTGCTCCTCGCCGCTGCGAGCCCCTCGCCGCTCGACGCGATCGCGCGCGACTTCGTCCAGCTCACCCTCGAAGCCGGCGAGCGCGAGCCCGGTTATGTCGACGCGTTCTACGGCCCCGCCGAATGGCAGGCTGCCGCGAAGGCGCATCCGCGCGACGTCCCCACCCTCGCCCGCGACGCCGCCGCGTTGACGGCCCGATTGAAGGCAGTCGATCCCGCCACGCTCGCCCCCGACGAGGCGCGCCGCCGCACCTTCCTGCTCGGCCAGCTCCGCGCCGCCGAGACGCGGCTGGCGATGATGCAGGGCAAGAAGTTCCGCTTCGTCGACGAGGCCGAGGGCCTGTTTGGCGTCCGCCCGCCGCTCAAGACGCTCGCTTATTACGACACCGTCCTCGCCCGGATCGACGCGCTGCTCCCCGGCCCCGGCGAGCTCGCGTACCGCGTCGCGGCGCACCGCCCCACCTTCCTCGTTCCCAGGGACAAGCTCGATCCGGTGATCCGCGCCGCGATCGCCGAGTGCCGCAAGCGCACGATGGCGCATATCGCGCTGCCGGCGAACGAAAAGTTCGATCTCGAATTCGTGACCGGCCAGACCTGGGCGGGATATAATTGGTACAAGGGCAACGCCCATAGCCTGATTCAGGTCAACACCGATTCGGGCGTCACCGTCGATCGCGCGATCGATCTCGGCTGCCACGAAGGCTATCCCGGTCATCACGCGCTCAACGCCCGGCTCGAGGACAAGCTCGCCAAGGGCAAGGGCTGGGTCGAGTTCATGGTCTACCCGCTCTACAGCCCGCAGAGCTTCCTCGCCGAAGGCTCGGCCAATGCCGGCATCAAGCTCGCTTTCCCCGGCGACGAGCAGGCGGCGTTCGAGAAGGCGACGCTCTTCCCCTTGGCAGGCCTCGCCGCGCCCACGGTCCCGGAGAACCGTTCGCTCGACGCGTTGCTCGCCGAGCTCAAGAACGCGACGCTCACCGTCTACCAGCAATATCTCGACGGCGAGATCGACCGCGATACCGCGATCGGCCTCATCGCCAGATACGCCCTCACCGATCGCGCCGGCGCCGCCGCGGGCCTGCCCTTCGTCGAGAAATATCGCAGCTATGTGATAAACTACGGCCTGGGCGAGCAGATGGTCACCGCCGCGCTCAACGCCGGCAACGCCGGGCCCGAGCTCCGCTGGCAGCGGATGGAGCATCTGATCTCGGAGCCCACCGTCCCTGCCGATCTCGCGCGCTAGCTTGGGAACGCTTCCAGTTTCGCTAACGCCGCGATAAGTCTGCGTTAATCAGCTTCGTTGCATAGAGATTCATGCGCCGGTGTTACCGGTAGCATCGTACCTCCAGTGTATGGCGAGGCGCGTGTGAGTTTTGGGTTCGGAAATCTGGCCTATTCCGACGTCCGTCGCGAGGACCGCGACGATGTCTATTATCGCGCGAAGGCGTTCGGCCCCGACGCGAAGCAGCTGACGTTCCTGATCGTCAACATCTCGCCGCATGGCCTGATGGCGCGCTGCGAGGATTGCTTCGAGCCGGGTGACCGCATCCGCGTCGCGCTCCCGCATGTCGGCGCCGTGGTCGCCGAGGTCCGCTGGTCGCTGGGCGGCCGCCTCGGCGCGCAGTTCGAGCATGCGATCGACCTCGCGCATTATTACGAGCTGCTCTCGACCATGGTGAAGGCGAAATAGTCAGCCCGCGCGGAGCAGGCTGACCGCCGCGTCGCGCTCGAACAGATAGAGCGCCACCCGCGCCGCCTGCCCCCGCTCGCCCTTCAGTCCGCCATCGCGATCGATCAGCAGCCGCGCATCGCCGTGCGCCGCCGCGAGCAAGGCCGCCATCGACTCCGGAGTCGCCAACCGGAACTGCATCTCCCCCGATTGCCGCGTCCCGAGCAGTTCGCCCGCTCCGCGCAGCCGCAGATCCTCCTCGGCGATGCGGAACCCGTCATTGGTCTCGCGCATCAGACCCAGCCTTGCCCGAGACGTCTCGCTCAGGCTGTTGCCGCGCAGCAGCACGCATACCGATCGCCCGCCCCCGCGCCCCACCCGCCCGCGCAACTGGTGGAGCTGAGCGAGCCCGAAGCGGTCGGCATGCTCGATCACGATCAGCGTCGCATTGGGCACGTCGACGCCCACTTCGATCACCGTCGTCGCCACCAGCACGCCCAGCTCGCCGCTCGCGAAGCGCGCCATCACCGCGTCCTTCTCGGCCCCCTTCATCCGCCCGTGGACCAGTCCCACCCGATCCCCGAACCGCGCCCTGAGCGCCTCCGCCCGCGCCTCGGCGGCGGCAAGGTCGGTCTTCTCGCTCTCCTCGACCAAGGGGCACACCCAATAGGCCTGTCCCCCGTTCGACAAATGCCGCGCGAGTCCGTCGACCACTTCGCAGATCCGCTCCTCGGAGATCACGCTGGTCTCGATCGGCTGCCGCCCCGGCGGCATCTCGTCGAGCCGCGACACGTCCATCTCGCCATAATTGGCGAGCGTCAGCGTCCGCGGGATCGGCGTCGCGGTCATCACCAGCAGGTGCGGCGGACGTTCGGCCTTGGCCTGCAGCATCATCCGCTGCGCCACCCCGAAGCGGTGCTGCTCGTCGACCACGACGAACCCGAGATCGCGGTAGGTCACCCCCTCCTGGAAGATGGCATGCGTCCCGATCAGTATGTCGATGGACCCGTCGGCGAGCCCCATCAGCGTCGCTTCCCGCGCGCGCCCCTTGTCGCGCCCGGTGAGAATCGCGACGTTCACCCCGATCCCCGACAGCAGCCGCGACAGCGTCTCGAAATGCTGGCGCGCGAGGATCTCGGTCGGCGCGAGCAGCGCGCCCTGCGCCCCCGCCTCGACCGCGGCCAGCAACGCCATCGTCGCCACCAGCGTCTTGCCCGATCCGACATCGCCCTGGAGCAGCCGCAGCATCGGGCGCTCCTGCGCCATGTCGCCTTCGATCTCGCGGATCGTGCGCGCCTGCGCGCCCGTCGGCGCGTAGGGCAGGTTCAGGGCGTCGCGCAGCCGTCCGTCGCCCGCCAGCGCCCTGCCTCGCTTCGCCCGCGCCTCGCCGCGCACGAGCATCAGCGCAAGCTGCGTCGCGAACACCTCGTCATAGGCCAGCCGCTCGCGCGCCTTCGCGTCCGCCGGATCGGCGTGGATCCGCGCCAGCGCCTCGCGCCAGCCCGGCCAGTCGTGTCGCGCCTTCAAGCTGGGCTCGATCCATTCGGGCAATTCGGGCGCGCGCTCGATCGCCTGCTCGACCATCGCCGCGACCCGCTTCGAAGTGATCCCCTCGGACAGCGGATAGACCGCCTCGCGCCCGCCCGCGTCCGGCGTTTCGGAAACCTCGGGATGGACGATCTGCAGCTCCTGCCCATACTGGTCGAGCCGCCCCGAGACCCAGCGCTTCTCGTTCAGCGGCAGCTGCTTCTTCGCCCATCCCGAATTGCCGCCGAAGAAGACGAGGCTGACATAATTGCCCTGCGCATCCATTGCCTGCACCCGCGCCGGCGCCCGCGCGCTGCCGCCGAAGCGATAGTTGACCGGCGTCAGCGCGATCGAGATTGTCCGCCCGACATCCGCCTGCATCAGCTCGTCGCGCGGCAGCTTGTCGACGAACCCCGTCGGCAAGTGGAACGCCACATCCACCACGCGCCCCAGTCCCAGCCGCTCGAGCGGCCTGGCCAGCGCCGGCCCGACGCCCTTGAGCGCGGTCACCTCGGCGAAGAGTGGGTTGAGGAGTTCGGGCCGCATCGAGATCGAAGTACCGGAACCCGTGCTCCTGCGAAAGCAGGAGCCCAG
>JAEWCK010000206.1 GCA_023390675.1 Pseudomonadota bacterium | reverse complement strand
GCTTGCGCACCAAGGCCTCGGCGTCGCGCGGCGGCGCGGGCGAATAGGTGATCGGTGCGGCGGTGGCCATGTCGGTCAACCTCTTGAAGGTGTAGGCGTTCATGCGGGCAGCGCCTCCGGCGCGCCGATCACCGCGACGACTTCGACGGCCTTGTCCTCAGGCACCTCGAAGAAGCTCATCACGGGGGTGTCGGGGAGCACGGTCCTGACCAGCTTGCGGATCGCGATACGGATCGCGGGCTGGACGACCAGTGCGAAGGGCTTGGCCTCGGCGACGAGCGGTTGCGCGGCGCGCTGAAGCGCATCGGCGATGCGGCGGCCGAGATCGGGCTCGATCGTGTGGCGGCGCGACGGGTCCGAACGAACCGCCTGGCCGAGCAGCGCCTCGAGCTGGCCCTCGAGCGTCATCACCCGCAGCGGCTCGCGCACCCCGCACAGCCGCTGGATGATCAACGGACCAAGCTCGGGACGGATCAGCTCGAGGATCTCCTCGGCGTCGAGCGTCTTCTGCGCGGCGACGGCGATCGCGGCGGCGATGCGGCGGAATTCCTTGAGGCTGATATTCTCGGCGAGCAGCCCGCGCAGCACCTGGGTGAGCGTGGTGAGCGGAACCGGCTGCGGGCAGAGCGCGGCGACGAGTTGCGCCGAGCGCTCCTTCAATCCCTCGAGCAGCGCCTGGACGTCGTCGGGGCCGAGCAATTCGGCCGAATTCTGGGCGAGCATCTGGTTGAGGTGCGTCGCGACCACGGTGCCGGGATCGACGACGAGATAGCCCATGCCGGTCGCGGCGTCGGCGTCGCCCTGGCTCACCCAGACCGCGTCGAGCCCGAAGGTCGGATCCTTGACCGTCTTGCCGCGCAGCTTGCCCGCGGCCTGTCCGGTGTCGAGCGCGAGCATCTCGTCGGGCGAGACATTGTCTTCGCCGACGACGACGCCGTTGATCAGGATGCGATAAGTATAGGGTGCGAGGTTGATGTCGTCACGCACGCGGACCTGCGGGACGACGAAACCCAGCTCCCTGGAGAGCTGGCGACGCACCCCGGTGATGCGGCCCATCAGCGGCCCGCCGCGGCGCTCGTCGACGAGCGGGACGAGCCCGTAGCCGATGTCGAGCATCACCTGCATGTTGTCGGTGACTTCCTCCCAGCCGATCCGCGACAGGTCGACGGGCTCGACAATGGGCTCGGGCTGCGGCCGGGCGGCGATCCGCTTGAGCTTCCACGCCGCGAAACCGGCGACCGCGGCGGCCGGCAGGATCACGAAATGCGGCATGCCCGGCAGCACGCCGAGCAGCCCGAGGATACCTGCGACCGGAGTCCAGGTGCGGTGGCTGCCGAACTGGCTGCCGATCTGGCCGGCGAGATCGTGGCTCGACGTGACGCGCGTGACGATCGCGGCGGCGGCGATCGACAGCATCAGCGAAGGCAGCTGCGCGACCAGCGCGTCGCCGATCGCGAGCAGCACATAGGTGTGCGCGGCCTCGCCCACGTCCATCTTGTGGCTGGCGACGCCGAGGATCAGGCCGCCGAGGATGTTGATCGCGAGGATGAGCAGACCCGCGACCGCATCGCCCTTCACGAACTTGGACGAGCCGTCCATCGCGCCGTAGAAATCGGCTTCGGTCGCGACTTCCTCGCGGCGCGCCTTGGCTTGGTCGGGCGTGATCAGCCCGGCGTTCAGATCGGCGTCGATCGCCATCTGCTTGCCGGGCAAGGCATCGAGGGTGAAGCGCGCGCTGACTTCGGAGACGCGGCCGGCGCCCTTTGTCACGACGATCATGTTGATGATGATCAGCACCGCGAACACGACGAGGCCGACGACATAGTCGCCGCCGATCATGAAGGTGCCGAACGCCTCGATCACATGGCCGGCAGCGCTCTCGCCCTCATGGCCATGGACGAGCACGACGCGCGTCGAGGCGACGTTGAGCGCGAGGCGGAACAGGGTCGCGAACAGCAGCACGGTGGGGAAGGCGGAAAAGTCCAACGGCTTCTGCGCGTTCAGCGCCACCATCAGCACCGCCAGGCTGATCATGATGTTCATGATGAAGAAGGTGTCGAGCAGCATCGCCGGGATCGGCACGACCATCAGCGCGACGAGCACCAGGATCGCGATCGGAAGCGCGAAGCTCTTCATGACGGGAGCGACGCCCCCGGGAAGCGCGAGACCATTCACTTGAAGTTACGCTCCCAGGTTCGCGAGCATGAGATAGGCGAGACGGGCGGTCTCGGGCGTCGGACGCAGCGGATCGAGCCGGGTGCGCGCGAAAGCATCGGCGCTGGCGGCATGCGCGCCGGCGGGGCGCTGGCCGGGGTTGAGCTGGGCTAGCGTGACTTCGACCCAGTGCCGGTCGTTGTCGACCGCGCCGTTGCCGAGGATGACTTCGGTGTCGCCATCGCCGAACGGATCGAGGCCGTCGGAGGCGAGCCCGGTCGCGCCGTTGACCGCCGCGCCCTGATCGAGCTTGCCGGCGAAGCGGCTATAGATGTCCGAAAGTGTCCTCGGCTGGCCGTTCGGCGTATAGAAGATGCTGCGATTGGCGCGCGCCGCGGCGGGGAACATGCTCGCGCCGGTCCGGTCGGGATTGCCCGCCATCGCGGTCAGAAAGCGGTCGGCGCCGCCGAGCCCCAGAAAGTGCGCCATATAGAGGTCGGTGCCGGTTGCGGGACGGCCGAGCGAATCCTCGAGCGCGGCCTTGTTGTCCGACGCGTGCTCGGCGGCCATGATCGCGGCGGTCTGCGGATCGTTGCGCAGGCCGAGGATCGCCTGGCGCGTCGCCGCGTCGCTCACCACGAAGCGGCCCGAGCCGGTCTGGCGAATGCTGTCGGCCGCCCAGCCGAGGCCGTGCTCGGCGCCATGCTGCTTGACCACGCCCAGCCAGCTCTGGTCGATGAACTGGTAGAGACCTGCCGCCGAGCTGGTGCCGGCGCGCGCGTCGGCGCGCATGCCGCTCTCGACCTGCGCCTGGCCCAGCAGATAATTGAAGTCGATGCCGGTCTTGCGGCTCGCCGCGGCGATCGCCGTCTGGACGCTCGCTCTGCTATTGACCGAAGTGACGCTCATTACTGGCTCGTCCGATTGCCCTGGTTGCGGGCGTACGGAGCAAGGAGCGTGCCAGCTTCAGATCAGGCGAGCGCGTACCCCACGGGACCGTAGGACGGCGCGGTCTGGCCGGAAAGGATTTGCAGGCGGCGGCGAACATTTGCCGCCATCAGGTTGACGTAGATGCGGCAGGCCTCGTTGAGGCGGTGCGCCTCGGCGGCGAGCTCCTTGACCTCGCTCGAGGGCGCCTCGCCGTCATGGAGCGCGACCGTGTCGATGCCGATCAGCTTGGCGCGAGTCGCAGCCTCGAGCGCGGCGACATCGTTCGCCTTGAGCGCCGCGATCTCGGCGTGGAGCGCCTCGATCACCTGGATGAGGGCGTCACGCCGGCTCATTGGGGTTCCATTCGAGCTTGAGCGCGAGCAGGCGGTCCGCGACATTCGAGGGATAGAGCGGGAAGCGGCCTTCGTCGATCGCCTTGCGGATACGCGCGACGCGCTCCGCATCGACCGGCGGCTGCGCGGCCATCGCGCCCGCCATTTCCGCCGCGGCGCTCTGCAGCGCCGGAGCATCCTTCGCGACCGGCGCGGCCACCGCCACTTTGCCGGCGGGAACGACCGACGGCACAGCAACGCGGTTCGCGACCGCGCCTTTCTTTATGCCGATGGGATCCACCATTGCCTGCCTGCCTCATTACATGCGTGCAATCGTCAGAACGTCCGCTTGCGCAAAAGCTTTACGAAAAAATTTCAGTCGCCCCATCCCGGCAGCCGCGCGCGGCCGGGCTCGATCGCGATCGCCTGTATCGGCGCCTTGTCGCCATCGACCTTGACCGACACGCGCGCGCCGGGCGCGGCGTCGTTCATCGCCACGCCCTCGCGCGTGATCGAGAAGCCGGGCGAACCCGCCTCCATCGTCACGGCGTCGCCGCGATGGATCACCGGCTCGACCTTGACCGGCGGCGCCGGGCGGACGGGCGCGGGTGCGGCGGCCGCGGGCTGCGCCACGGGCTTCGGCTGGGGCACGGCATTGACCGGCACGAAGATCTTCCACGCCGGCGTCATGCAGCGGACCACCACGGCGTCATGCGCGTCGGTACGCCAGTCGAGCTGCGGCGCGGCGCAAGCCGCGAGCTTGAGACGCTTGTCGACGGGGGCCTGCGCGCCGCCCTGATCGCCGACCGTCTTGCCGGTGAACTGCGCGACGATCGTGTCGAGAAGCTCGGTCGACTGGAACTCCTGCGCCTCGGCGGGAGCCGCGGCGGCGAGCGCTAGAGCGAGCAGCATGGTCTTCTCCTTGGGTGAAATCATTGCCGGCCTCCATCGAAGCCGAGCGTGAGGACGGCGCGGCGC
>JAEWCK010000151.1 GCA_023390675.1 Pseudomonadota bacterium | reverse complement strand
CGCTTCGCGCGCCACCTCCCCCTGGCGGGGGAGGATAGAGCCACCGCCAACATAAGTAATTAATCCGGGATCGTTTTCAGGCGTGCTAACGTTGTGCGTCCGTTACGATACCCGGAGTGCGCATGGCCGACCGCGAGAAGGAACCACAGGGCGAGGCGGCTTCGGTTGCCAAGCAACTCGGCCCCGGGCTGATCACCGGGGCGGCGGACGACGATCCCAGCGGCATCGCGACCTATTCGCAGGCGGGCGCGCAGTTCGGCTACGGGCTGATGTGGACGATGCTGCTCTGCTATCCGTTGATGTCGGCGGTGCAGCTGATCAGCGCGCATATCGGCCGCGTCACCGGGCGCGGGCTGGCCGCGAACATGGTGCGGGTGATGCCGCGCTTCCTCGTCTGGCTGCTCGTCGCGATGCTGTTCATCGCCAACACGATCAACATCGGCGCGGACCTCTCGGCGATGGGCGCGGCGGCGCAGATGGTCGCGGGCGGGGGGACGCACTGGTACACGATCGGGCTCGCGCTGCTGAGTTTGGTCCTGCAGGTGTTCATTCCCTACAGCCGCTATTCGCGCGTGCTCAAATGGCTGACGCTGTCGCTGCTTGCCTATGCCGCGGTGGCGATCGTGGTGAAGGTCGACTGGAGCGCAGCGGGGCTCGGGCTGGTGACGCCGAAGATCGAAGGGAAGGGCGCGATCACGACGATCGTCGCGCTGTTCGGGACGACGATCAGCCCGTACCTGTTCTTCTGGCAGACCGCGCAGGAAGTCGAGGAGATCGAGGACGATCCCAAGGCCGAGCCGCTCAAGGACGCGCCCGAGCAGGCGCCGAAGGAGATGCGGCGGATGCGAATCGACACGTTGGTCGGCATGGGCTTCTCCAACCTGATCGCGCTGGCGATCATCGTCGCGACCGCGGCGACGCTGCATGCGAGCGGCAAGACCGAGATCGCGAGCGCGGCCGAGGCCGCCGAGGCGCTCAAGCCCGTGGCGGGCAATTTCGCCTTCGCGTTGTTCGCGATGGGAATCATCGGGACCGGGCTGCTCGCGGTGCCGGTGCTCGCCGGATCGGCGGCGTTCGCCGTCGGGGATTCGTGCGGGTGGAAATGCGGGCTCGAGCACAAGGTACAGGAGGCCAGGGGCTTCTACGCCGTGATCGCGGCGGCGACGCTGCTCGGGATCGGCTTCACCTGGTCGGGCATTCCGCCGATCACGGCCTTGTTCTGGAGCGCGGTGATCAACGGCTTCGCAGCAGTGCCGATCATGGCGGTGATGATGGTGATGGCGGTCAGCCGGCGGACGATGGGCGAGTTCCGCGCCTCGACATTGCTGCTGGTGCTCGGCTGGGCGGGTACCGCGGTGATGGCGATCGCGGCCGCGGCGATGCTGATCTGGCACTGAGCCGCATCCCGCGCTAACCTCCCCCCCAAAAAGAGGGGAGGGGGCGATGGCCGAGGCGGGAGAGCCGAGCGCGAAGGAGATGCGGCTGGTGATCAGCGCATCGTCGCTGGGCACGATCTTCGAATGGTACGACTTCTTCATCTGGGGGACGCTGACCACCACGGGTATCCTCGGGCGGACCTTCTTCCCCGCCGACAACCAGGTGCTCGCCGATTTGCTCTCCTGGGGCACGTTCGCGGTGGGGTTCGGCTTCCGGCCGCTGGGCGCGGTGCTGTTCGGCTATCTGGGCGACCGGCTGGGGCGGAAATACACCTTCCTGATCACAATCACGCTGATGGGGCTTGCGACCGCGGGGATCGGGCTGGTGCCCGGCTATGCCGCGATCGGCGTGGCGGCGCCGATCCTGATCCTCCTGCTCCGCATCGGCCAAGGGCTGGCGCTGGGCGGCGAATATGGCGGCGCGGCGATCTATGTCGCCGAGCATAGCCCGGGCGGACGCGCGGGGTTCCACACCAGCTTCATCCAGGCGAGCGTGGTCGGCGGGTTCATCCTGAGCCTGATCGTGGTGCTGCTGTTCAAGGCGGCGCTCGCCGACGTGTGGAACGAATGGGGCTGGCGGGCGCCGTTCCTCTTCTCGGTGCTGCTGCTCGCCGTCTCGCTCTGGATGCGGTTGAAGCTCTCCGAGAGTCCGGTGTTCAAGGCGATCAAGGAAGCGGGCGAGACCGCGAAGAACCCGTTCGTCGAGAGCTTCACCTATCCGGGCAATTTGCCGCGGCTGTTCGTCGCCCTGTTCGGGATTGCCGCGGGGCTGACGGTGATCTGGTACACGGCGATGTTCTCGGTGCTCTCCTTCCTCCAGGGGCAGATGCACATCGATGCGACCGCGGCGCAGCTGATCACCGGGGGATCGGCGCTGGGCGGGCTCGTCTTCTTCGTGATCTTCGGATCGCTGTCGGACCGGGTCGGGCGCAAGAAGCCGATCGTCTGGGGCTATGCGCTGACGCTGGTGCTGCTCTTCCCGATGTTCTGGGTGATCGGCAGCAACGCCAATCCCGAGCTCGCCGCCGCGGCCAGGCGCGCGCCCGTCGTCGTCTCGGGCCCCCAATGCGCCTACGACCCCTTCGCCTCGAAGCAGAAGGACGAATGCGGGCAAGTGCTCGAATATTTCGCGAAGAAGGGCGTCGCCTATTCGAAGGCCCAGGCATCCGCCATCGACGTGACGGTGGGCGGCACGCACGTCTCCGACACCAGCCCCAAGGGGCTCGACGCGGCGCTGGCGGCGGCGGGGTACGATTTGAAGCCGGTCACGCCCTCGCCGCTGAGCATCGTCACGATCATGGCGGCGATTCTCGTGCTGATGGCGCTGTCGGGCGCGACCTACGGCCCGGTGGCGGCCTTGCTCAGCGAGATGTTCCCGTCGCGCATCCGCTACAGCTCGATGTCGATCCCCTATCATCTGGGGACCGGCTATTTCGGCGGCTTCCTGCCCTTCATCAGCCAGTCGATCGTCGTCGGCACCGGCGATCCCTATGCGGGGCTGTGGTACACCTGGGGCGTGGTCGCGGTGGCGCTGGTGGTGACGATCTTCGGATTGAAGGAGACGGTGGGGCGCCCCGCCGTCTAGCAGCGGTTCTTGCCCGCCGGCGACCAGCGGCGAAGCGTGTAGGTGTAGCGCAAATTGGCCGTGCCGCCTTCGCCGGTGCTGACGGTGTAGAGCCCGCCGACCTTCTTCATGCGCTGGCCGGGCTTCAGATAATAGGCCGTGCCGCTGCCCCAGCGGTGAACGATCCAGTCGTTCGGGTCTTCGGGAGTGAATTCGAACGACGCGCAGAGCGGTATCTTCGTCGTGTTGCGCAGGTGGAAGATCGTGCCGGGGCCGTACCACACGGTCGAGCAACCGCCGCAATTGATCGTGTAGATGTCCTCGGCGGTCCATTCGATCGCATTGTCGGTGGTGTAGTCGGTCGCGACGATCCCTTCGGACTTGTATTTCATGTTGTAGGCGGGTCCGAGGCCCTTCTGGGCCGCTGCCGGGGTGGCGGTGCAGGCAAAAGCGGTAGCGGCCGCGAAGAGCACAATCGATCGCATTGAAATCCCCCAATTTCACGCGGGAGGTTATGCTGCGCGAGACGGGAGTCAAGCGAGGCCGCGATCGAGGTGGGCCGGCACAAGGCAGTGGCGCGCGCGTGCGCCGGCAGCTAGTCGAAAGCGCATGACGTCCGCCCCGCTCCGCCTGCGCCTCGACAGCGACGCGCTTGTCGCCAATTGGCGGATGCTCGACCGGATGAGCGGGAGCGCGGCGTGCGGGGCGGCGGTCAAGGCCGACGGCTATGGGCTCGGCGCGCGCGAGGTCGTCAAGCGGCTGTCGGCGGCGGGGTGCCGCGACTTCTTCGTCGCGACCTGGGCCGAGGCAGAGGCACTCGCCGATCTGAAGGTCCCGGTTTCGGTGCTCCACGGCGCGCGGGCGGAGGACCCGCTCGATGGTTATTACGCGCGACCGGTGCTCAACACCGCGGCGCAGGTGCAGCGCTGGAAGGCGACGGGGCGGCCGTGCGACGTGATGGTCGATACGGGCATGAACCGGCTGGGGGTATCGCCGGCGGAAGTGCGCGACGGGCTGCTCGACGGGCTCGTCATCGAGACGCTGATGAGCCACCTCGCTTCGGCGGACGAGGACGTGCCGCTCAATGCTGCGCAGCGCGATAGCTTTGCTGCGCTTTCCGGCCGGACTTCGGCCAGGCGGATGAGCCTCGCCAACTCGGCGGGCGTCGCGCTGGGGGCGGACTATGCGTTCGATCTGACGCGGCCGGGGATCGCGCTGTACGGCGGATGGCAGCGCGCGGGGCATGACGGCATCCGGCAAGTCGCGACGCCGGAGGCGCAGATACTCCAGCGGCGGAGGGTGCCGAAGGGCGCGATCGTCGGGTACAACGCGACTTGGGCCGCGCCTGACGATACGGACGTGGCGATCCTCAACCTCGGCTATGCCGACGGGTATCTGCGGTGCTTCTCGGGCAAGGGGAGCGCGGCGGTGGACGGTAAGCGGCTGCCGCTGTTGGGGCGCGTCTCGATGGACCTGACTGCGATCGACGTCACCGGGACCGATCTGGGCGAAGGCGATTGGGTGGCTATGGACTATGCGCTGCCCGAGACTTCGCGGGTGAGCGGGCTGTCGCAGTATGAGTTGCTGACGGGATTGGGACGAAGGTTCGAGCGGGTGTGGGTGTAGCGAAAGGGCGAGGTTTGTCGCCGCCCTCCCCCTCCGACATCCTTCGCATGCCACCTCCCCCTGGCGGGGGAGGATTTGAGTGATTTCAGCTCCGGCGGAGTGTGGCTCAACTACGATCCTCCCCCGCCAGGGGGAGGT
>JAEWCK010000289.1 GCA_023390675.1 Pseudomonadota bacterium | reverse complement strand
CGCGCGCGCCGGCGCTGACACGGAGCGGCGCGCGGCAGGGGCGGGGGCGCGAGCGCGCGACGATCGCCGACGTGGCCGACGCCGTGATCCGCGGGCTGGTCAAGGCCGGCGCGATCGAGCCGGTGGTGGTCGACACCGACACGCCCTACCCGCTCCCCGATCCGCATTTCGCGCCGCCGCACCTCAGCGCCGAACAGGCGGCGGCGGCGAGCATCCTGCGGCAGGCAGTGGGCGCGGGCGAATTCCAGCCCTTCCTGCTCGACGGCGTCACCGGATCGGGCAAGACCGAAGTCTATTTCGAAGCCGTCGCCGCGGCGATCGCTGCGGGCAGGCAGAGCCTCGTCCTGCTCCCCGAAATCGCGCTCACCGAGCCCTTCCTCACCCGCTTCGCCAATCGCTTCGGCTGCGAGCCGGTGGCGTGGCATTCGGGGTTGCGCACGTCGCAGCGCCGCCGCGCGTGGCGCGCGATCGCGAGCGGCGAGGCGCTGGTGACGGTGGGCGCGCGCTCGGCCTTGTTCCTGCCCTATCCGAAGCTGGGCGTGATCGTGGTCGACGAGGCGCACGAGACCAGCTTCAAGCAGGAGGAGGGCGTCCATTATCACGCGCGCGACGTCGCGGTCATGCGCGGGCATTTCGAGGGATGCCCGGTGGTGCTCGCGAGCGCGACGCCGGCGATCGAGACGCGGCACCAGGTCGAGCTCGGGCGCTACGAGGAATTGAAGCTCCCCGGCCGCTACGGCGCCGCCGAGCTGCCCGCGATCGAGGCGATCGACCTGATCCAGACACCGCCCGAGCGCGGCCGCTGGCTGGCGCCGACCCTGGTCAAGGCGATCGACGAGACGCTGGCCAGAGGCGAGCAGAGCCTGCTCTTCCTCAATCGCCGCGGCTATGCCCCGCTGACGCTGTGCCGGCATTGCGGGCACCGCTTCCAATGCCCCAATTGCACCGCGTGGATGGTCGAGCACCGGCTGATCCGGCGGCTCTCGTGCCACCATTGCGGGCACACGATCCCGGCGCCCGAGATCTGCCCCGAATGCAAGTCCGAAGACACGCTGGTGGCGTGCGGCCCGGGAGTCGAGCGGATCGCCGACGAAGTCCGCGAACTGTGGCCCGAGGCGCGGACCGCGATCGTCACGTCGGACACGCTCTGGTCCCCGGCCAAGGCCGCCGAGTTCGTCCAGCGGATGGAGCATAAGGAGATCGACATCGTCGTCGGCACCCAGCTCGTCACCAAGGGCTATCATTTCCCCGACCTGACCCTGGTCGGCGTGGTCGACGCCGATCTCGGGCTCGACGGCGGCGACCTGCGCGCGTCCGAGCGGACCTTCCAGCAGATCATGCAGGTGGCCGGGCGCGCGGGGCGCGGGGAGAAGCCGGGGACAGTCTATATCCAGACGCACGCGCCCGACGCGCAGGTTATGCAGGCGCTCGTCTCGGGCGACGCCGACGCCTTCTACGCCGCCGAGACCGAGGCGCGTCGCGAGGCCGACGCCCCGCCTTACGGCCGCTACGCCGCGATCATCGTGTCGAGCGAGGACAAGGCCGCCGCCGACGAGACGGCGCGGCTGATCGGGCGCACCGCGCCGCAATCGCCCGACATGCACGTCTACGGCCCCGCCCCCGCCCCCCTGGCGATGCTGCGCGGCCGGCACCGCTTCCGCCTGCTCGTCCATGCGCGCCGCGCCTTCGACGTGCAGGACGTGCTGCGCGACTGGCTGAGCGGGCTCGAATGGCCCGCCAGGGTGCGCGTCGCGGTGGACGTCGATCCCTATAGCTTCGTGTGACCGAAGCGGTTTAGCCTCGCGTCGAACCGGGGAGAGGATTCACGCCGCCGGTTTCTATGTGCCGCGCGCAGGCGGCTCGCTGGCGATCGTGCCCAAATTTTCGGGCGAAGGCTATGTGCTCGACCTGCAGCCGATGCAGATCCTGCTGCACGAATATGCGCACCATTTCATGTGGACGATCGCGCCCAATTCGGCCTACCCGGCCTGGTTCATCGAGGGCTTTGCCGAGTTCAACGCCACCGCGACTTTCGGGAAGGACGGATCGATGACCTTCGGCGAACCGCCGATGTATCGTGCCGTCGGGCTGATGCGAGGCAACGCACTGCCGATGGAGAAGCTGCTCACAGCCGACACGCGCAAACTCGATCGCGAACAGATCGAAGGCCTTTACGGACGCGGCTGGCTGTTCACGCATTACCTTCGCGTGTCGGGAAAGCGGAACACTCAGTTGCGCGACTACATTGGCGCGATCAATTCGGGGAAATCGCTCCTCGAAGCGGCGATGGTGTTCGGCGACCTGCGTCAACTCGACAAGGAACTCGAACGTTACAAGATGGGCCGATTCAACATCGTCAAGCTCACCGGCGCCGACCTCGCGACCGGGCCCGTCGAAATCCGCAAGCTGACGCCCGGCGAGGCCGCGACGATGAAGGCGCGCATCCGCTCCAAGGTGGGCGTGAACGACAAGAGCGCGCCCGACGTCTATGCCGACGCGAGGCGTGCGGCTGCGCCCTATCCCAACGACCCGGGCGCGCAACTCGAGCTCGCCGAAGCCGCTTACGACGCGCACGATTACGCCGCGGCCGAGGCGGCCGCCGACCGGGTCATCGCCGCCGATCCGAAGCGCGTGCGCGGCTATATGTACAAGGCGATGGCCAAAATGGCGATCGCCGGCAAGTCGATCCCGGATTTCCGCCGAGCGAGGCCGCCAAGGATGCGCTCTACGACGCCTATATCTACGCACCACAGGATTCGGGGCTGCGGTTCAATACGGCCGCGATGCTGCTGCGTAGCGGCCAAGCGCCGAAAGCGCGCACGTTGCTGACGCCGCTCGCCTATCAGCCGCACGGGCGAAGCAACGCCGAGCGCGCGCGCAACCTCATCGCCAAAATCGACGCCGGCGACACTGCCGGTGCGATTGCCGAGCTGGATGGCGATGGCAGGAAGGCCGACGCGGGCGGGGACGACGACTAGCGTCCCCCGCCCCCCTTGCCGCCATATGCAGCCCCTGTAATATACGCGCCATATACAGGGGCAAAAAACCATGTTTCGCAAACTCTTGGCCGCAGCGCTGCTGCTCTTTCCGACGCTCGCCCATGCCGATTGGTATGAAGCGAGCACCAGGCATTTCGTCGTCTATTCGGACGAGGATCCCGCCAAGCTGAAGGATTATACCCAGAAGCTCGAGCGCTACGACGCGGCGATGCGGGTGCTGACCGGCACCCCCGATCTCGACTTCAGCCCGCAGCTGCGCGTCCATGTCTTCGTCGTCGCCAGCGTGAGCGAGATCCAGAAAATCTATGGCGGGCGCGGTCCCGCCGGCTTCATGGACCCGCGCGCTTCGGGCACCGTGGCGTTCGTGCCGAAAAACTCCGGCGGCGGCAGCCTCGACGGGCAGACGATCCTGCAGCACGAATATGCGCACAGCTTCATGTTCTCGAGCTGGCCGAGTGTCGTGTTCCCCAAATGGTATGTCGAAGGTTTCGCCGAATTCTTCGGGACGGCCTATTACAAGGGCGACACGCTGATCATCGGCAAGGCGCCCGATTATCGGGCCTATGGCGTCGACCGGGTCGGCGCAATGCCCGCGGAGCGGCTGCTGAGCCTCAACCCGCAGGACAAGGACCTCGATACGCAGACGCTCTACGGCCGCGGCTGGCTGCTGACGCACTATGCCTTCCGCGGCGGCCATTCCGAGGAGCTGTTCAACTACATCAAGGCGCTCAACGAGGGGAAGTCGGTCGACGAGGCGAACAAGGCGTTCGGCAACCTCGCCCAGCTCGACGCCAAGCTGAACGCCTATGGCAAGCGGCCGAGCTTCGATTCGATCGCGGTGCCGCCGGAGAAGGTGAAGGTCGGCGACGTCCAGATCCGCAAGATGACCGCGGGCGAGGCCGCGGTGATGAAGGCGCGCATCTATTCCGAGCGTGGGGTCGATACCGAACGCGCCAAGATGGTGGTGGAATGGGCGCGCGCCGCGGCCGCACCCTATCCGAACGACTCCGGCGCGCAGAACGAGCTGGCCGAGGCCGAATTCGACGCGAAGAATTACCCCGCGGCCGAGGCCGCGGCGGATCGCGCGCTCGCCGCCGAGCCGAACTCGATCCACGCCTTGCTCTACAAGGGGCTTGCGCAAATGGAGCAGGCCAAGGCCGCCAAGGTGACCGACGCGGCCAGGTGGAAGGCGATCCGGGGCTGGTTCGTCAAGGCGAACAAGCTCGACACCGGATATCCGCAGCCGCTGATCGCTTATTATGACAGCTTCGAAGCGGCGGGGCAGGAGGCCCCCAAGGCCGCGCAGGACGGCATTATCGGCGCCTATGTCTATGCGCCCTATGACGACGAGCTGCGCTTCAAGGCGGGCAAGGTGCTCCTCCAGCAGGGCAATGTCGCGGCGGCGCGGATCGCGTTCGAGAAGATCGCCTATGGCCCGCACCAGAAAGGCAGCGACAACGTCTCGCTCGCAGTGATCACTGCGCTCGACGCCAAGGGCACCGAAGCGGCGCTGCAGGTGATCGCCGACGCCGACGCCAAGCGGAAGAAGAAAGAGGCAGACGACAAGGCCAAGGGCAAGGGCAAGGACGACTGATTCCCGGC
>JAEWCK010000121.1 GCA_023390675.1 Pseudomonadota bacterium | reverse complement strand
CGGCATCGTCGATCGGCTGCTCGCCGCCCAGCGCACGCGGCTCGCCGAGCGGCAGGGGCCGATCCTGCGGCTGATCGCGGCGCTGCAATCGATGGCGCGCCGTCCCCCGGTGCTCGGGCTCGTCCAGCCGGGCACGACCGAGGACATGGTCCATGTCCGCGCCGTGCTCGGCGGGGTGATGCCGGTGATCGAGGCCCGCACCGCCGACGTTCGCGCCGAGCTCGACCGCGTCCGTCAGCTCCGCGCCCGCGCGCAGGCGGCCGTGGCGAGCTTTCGCGAGGCGCGCGGGCGGATCGAGAGCGAGCGGGTTGCTCTGGTCAAGCTCGAGGCCGATCACCGGGCGCGCAGCCGCGAGCTCGATCGCAGCGCGCTGGTCGAGAGCGACCGCGCAATCGCGCTTGGAGAGCGTGCACGCGACCTTGTCGATCAAATGGAAGCGAGCGGCGCCGCGGCCGAGGTGCAGGGCGATCTGGCCGCGCTGCCGGGTCCGCTGCCGCGTCCGGGCGCGGTGGCGACTCCGCCCGCACGCAAGGGCGGTGCGCCCTATCGCCTCCCCGTCAACGGCCAGGTTGTCACTGGCATGGGCGAATTGTCCACCACGGGCGTGCGCGCGCGCGGCGTGACGCTCGCCTGCGCCGCCAGTGCCGATGCAATCGCGCCTGCGGCGGGGCGCATCCTCTATGCCGGCGCTTTCCGCGCCTATGGCGGCGTCGTCATCATCGACCATGGCAATGGCTGGACCAGCTCGATCACCGGCCTGGGAGGCATCGCAGTGCGCGTCGGCGAGCAAGTGCAGCAGGGCCGCCTGATCGGCCGGGCGCCGGGCGGCGATGCGCCGCGCGTTACGGTCGAGCTGCGCCGCCGTGGCCAGCCCATGGACCTGATGCAACTACTCGACTGAAACGCCGTGCAAATGCCGTGATCGTACACTAAATCACTTCGCAAGCCTTTTCGTGGAAAGTCTCCGGATGCTTCGTTCCCTGCTTCAAGTCACCGCCGCGGTCAGCGCGCTCGCGATCGTTCCCATCGCCTCGGGCGCCATGGCGGGCGTGGACACGTCGAGCTTCAAGGAGCTCGACACCTTCATGGAAGTCTACAGCCAGGTGAAGGCGAACTATGTCGAGAAGGTCGACGACAAGACGCTGATGGAAGGCGCGATCCAAGGGATGCTCGCCGCGCTCGATCCGCATTCGAGCTATGCCGACGGGCTCGACTTCGACAATCTCAAGATCCAGACCGAAGGCAATTATGGCGGGCTGGGGCTGACGGTCACGCAAGAGGACGGCGCGGTCAAGGTGATCGCCCCGACTGAGGATACCCCCGCCGCGCGCGCCGGGATCAAATCGGGCGACTTCATCACGCACCTGGACGGCAAGTTCATCGTCGGCGGCAGCCTCGACGAGGCGATCGAGCAGATGCGGGGCCAACCCGGCACCAAGATCACGCTTACCGTCGTCCGCCCTGGCGCGGAGAAGCCGCTCACCTTCACGCTGGTGCGCGAGATCATCGTGCAGAAGCCGGTGAAATGGGAGATCAAGAACGGCGTCGGCATCATCAACATCAACACCTTCACCGCGCAGACCGGCGCGGACACGATCCGGGCCATCCAGGACATCGACAAGAAGCTCGGCCACAAGCCGCTCGGCTATATCGTCGACCTGCGCGACAATGGCGGGGGACTGCTCACCCAGGCGATCCAGGTCTCGGACGTGTTCCTCGGGCATGGCGAGATCGTCTCGCAGCGCGGACGCGAGAAGAACGATATCGAGCGCTGGTACGCCGATGTGCCCCAGCCGGGCGTCGTGCCGGTGCCGGGCGATCTCGCGCGCGGGCTGCCGGTGGTCGTGCTGATCGACGCGGGCACCGCGTCAGCCTCGGAGATCGTCGCGGGCGCGCTCCAGGATCACCACCGCGCGCTCGTCATGGGCGTGACCAGCTTCGGCAAGGGATCGGTGCAGACGATCATCCCGATGGGTGACCGCGCGGCGCTTCGCCTCACCACCGCGCGCTACTACACGCCTTCGGGACATTCGGTGCAGGAAGGCGGAATCAAGCCAGATCTGCAGGTGCCGCAGCTCTCCGATCCCGATTACAAGGATCGCATCGCTGTGCGCGAGGCCGATCTGCGCCGTCACCTGATCAATGCCGAGAAGGTCGACGACAAGGTACTCGAGCAGGACAGCAAACCCGATCCGCGCTTCTCGGCGACCGCCGACCAGCTCAAGAAGCAGGGAATCGACGATTTCCAGCTCGATTACGCGGTCAAGACCGTCGCGCGGCTCGGGCCCGGCGCGCCGCAAGTCGCCACGCGGAGCAAGTAAGCGATGCGCACCGACGGTCTCCGCGCCGCCCGGCTGGTCGCTTTGCTCGTGCCGCTGGCGCTGATCCTCGGCGCCTTGGGCTCGCAGTTCATCGGCGGGCTGGTGCCGTGCGAGATGTGCATGTGGCAGCGCTGGCCGCATTACGCCGCGATCGTCGTGGCGGCGGCGGCGTTCCTCGTCTGCCATCGCCCTACGCAGATGCTGTTCGTGCTCTTTGCCGCGGTGCTCGTCGCCGTGAGCGGCGCGATCGGAATCTTTCACGCCGGCGTCGAATATCATTGGTGGCAGGGAATCACCGCCTGCACGCGCGGATCCTCGCACGGCAATCCGATGGACGTGCTCAAGGAAGTGCTCAATCGCCCGCTGATCCGCTGCGACGTGCCGCAATGGACGCTGTTCGGGATCAGTCTGGCGGGATTCAACGCGATCATCAGCCTCGCCGGCGCCGCCACGGTGTTCGCGCTCGCGGTCCGGCGGCCGCGGGCATGAGCTGGAAGCCCGGCGATCGGCGCGAAGGGACGGACAGGATGGTCCGCGTCGATCAGGCGGGCGAATATGGCGCGACGCGCATCTATGCCGGGCAGCTCGCGGTGATGGGTGACCGCACGCCCGCCGCGCGGACGATCGCGGGAATGGCCAATCAGGAAGCGCGCCACCGCGCCTTCTTCGACGCAATGATCGCGCGGCGCGGCGTGCGCCCGACTGCGCTCCAGCCCTTCTGGAACGTCGCCGGCTTCGCGCTCGGCGCAGCGACGGCGGCGATCGGGCCCGAGGCGGCGATGGCGTGCACCGCCGCGGTCGAGACCGAGATCGACCGGCACTATCGGCGCCAGCTGGACGAATTGGGCGATTCCGATCCCGAGCTTTCGGCCGCCGTCGCCGAGTTCCGCGCCGAGGAACTCGAGCATCGCGACGCCGCGATCGCCGCGGGTGCGGAAACTACTCCGGGCTATCCGGTGTTATCCGGATTGATCCGGCTCGGCTGCCGCGCTGCAATTGCGCTGTCGAAACGGATGTGACAGGCACCGTTCACTCGAACGCGCGCAAGGTTGCGCGGATGGAGGCCCGGATGATCAGGAAGATCGCTATTGTCGCTGCGCTGGCTGCCGCGCCGCTGCTGACGCCCGCCGCCGCGCACGCGCAGAATGCGGCGCAGAATGGCGTCCTCGTCATCTATGGCAAGGACAGGTGCCCGACCAACGAGAATGGCGACGAGATCGTCGTCTGCCAGCGGCTCGACGAGGCCGAGCGCTTTCGCATCCCAAAGGACCTGCGCCAACCCTCGGGCCCGCCGCAGGAGACGACAAGCTGGGCAGTGCGCTCGCAGGATGTCGCGCACACCGGCGATTACGGCGTGGGGAGCTGCTCCACCGTCGGTGTCGGCGGCACCACCGGCTGCTTCGTCAAGCAGGCGACCGCAGCCCGCGCCGAGCGCCGCGCGCGCAAGCAAGCCGAGACCGATCTGCCGCTGCCCTGAGCAGCGCTTACGCCTGTTTGGGCGCGATCCATTCGGGCGGGCCCCGCCTGACCGCATCGGCGATCAGCCAGAGCATGACCAGCGCTCGCGCGAACGCTGCGATGGCGACGTCCTGCGGCAGCGCATAGGGCCAGGCATTTTCCATCCCCGCGAACAGCCAGAATTCGGTGAAATAGGCGGCGATATCGGTGATCGCGAACAGCGCGACGGGCAATAGCCGTGGCGCAGTCATCAGCAGCATCGGATAGAGCCACAGGTCGAATTGCGGCGAATAGACCTTGTTGGTGAGCATGAACCAGGCGAGCACCGGGGTGAACAGCACCCAGAGCCGATCGCGATGGCGCTTCCAGCCGAGCCCGACGATCGCCGCCGCGCCGAGCAGGAAGAGGATCGCGGCGGTTCGGTTCTTGTCCTCCACGCCAAGCACGAGCCAATTCATGCCCGCGAGTACGTCCCATGTGCCCGAGGCGGTGCCGCTGCGCGCCTGCGAGAAGCGGTAGAATTCGCTCCAATTATAGGGCGCGGCGAGCGCGATCGGCAGATTGACCGCCGCCCATGCCCCGATCGCCGCGGCCGACAACATCGCAGCGCGGATCAGCCGTTCGCGCCAGCTCTTGCCGGCCTCGAACAGCGCCGAAAGCCCGAGCAACGGGAGCATCACCACCGGATAGAGCTTGGCCGCGACGCCAAGCCCCGCGGTCGCCGCGGTGGCTACAAGCCGGTTGGCGCACGCGAGCAGCATCGCGGCGACCGCGAAGCTCACCGCGAGCAGGTCCCAATTGTGCCCGAGATAGAGGATCAGCGGCGGGGCGAGCGCCCAGCCCCAGAGCCGCGCCGCATCCATCCCGGCGCGCCGGAACATCCACAGGACGAGGAAGGCGAGCATCGCATTGACGAGAGTCACTGCGCCGAGGAACGTCACGGCATTGGCCTTCGCGCCGAACAGGGCGCGCACGGCGGCGCCTTCGATCCAGATCGCAGCGCCCGTGAGCACCGGATATTCCATCGGAGTCTCGAGATAGGGGAGTTTGCCCTTCTCGACCTCGCGCGCGCTCCAAAAGGGGATCGCGTCGCTGTAGCAGCCGGTGGTGTATTGCTCGGATGCGGTCCAACCGCCGGGCGTGCACTGCGCCTTGAACAGCCAGCCGAGAAGACACGCCAGCGCCAGCGCGGCGAGCAGCATCCCGAACTGCCGGTCAACCTTCAGCCGCATCGCCCGCCCCTTTCGCCGCGGCCATCCCACAAGCGGCTGGACTCTGCAATATCAAGAACATAGAGTGAACGACATGGGCCAACTTGATCTTCGCGCCAAGCTCGAAATCCTCGCTGACGCCGCCAAATACGACGCCTCCTGTGCGTCTTCGGGCACGGCGAAGCGCAAGTCGTCGGGCGGCGGCAAGGGGCTGGGCTCGACCGAAGGCATGGGCATCTGCCACGCTTATGCTCCTGACGGCCGCTGCATCTCGTTGCTCAAGATCCTGCTGACCAACAGCTGCATCTTCGACTGCCACTACTGCATCAACCGCAAGAGTTCGAACGTCCGCCGCGCGCGCTTCACCCCCGAGGAGGTCGTCGATCTCACCCTCGCTTTCTACAAGCGCAATTATATCGAGGGGCTGTTCCTTTCCTCAGGCATCATCCGCTCGTCGAACTATACGATGGAGCAGATCGTCCGCGTCGCGAAGCTGCTGCGCGAGGAGCATGATTTCCGCGGTTATATCCATCTGAAGACGATTCCCGACGCGGATCCCGAGCTGGTCCATCAGGCCGGGCTCCATGCCGATCGCGTCTCGATCAACGTCGAGCTGCCCACGGCCGCGGGGCTGACGCGGCTCGCGCCCGAAAAGTCCGCTGGCCGGATCGAAGGCGCGATGCGCTACATGAAATCCGCGATCGAAGACCTGAGCGACGCGAAGGCGCGCTACAAGTCCGCGCCCGCTTTTGCGCCCGCCGGCCAGTCGACCCAGATGATCGTCGGCGCCGACGCCGCGACCGACAGCGACATCATCGGCCGCGCCGCCGGGCTCTACGATCGCTTCGAGCTGCGCCGCGTCTATTATTCGGCGTTCAGCCCGATCCCCGACGCCAGTGCCGTGCTCCCGCTCCAGCGCCCGCCGCTGATGCGCGAGCACCGGCTCTACCAGTCGGACTGGCTGATGCGCTTTTACGACTATCGACCCCGCGAAGTTGCCGAGGCTGCCGACGACACCGGCATGCTTCCGCTCGACATCGATCCCAAGCTTGCCTGGGCACTCAAGTTCCGCGACCGCTTCCCGGTCGACGTCAACCGCGCCGCGCGCGAAGCGCTGCTCCGCGTGCCGGGGCTCGGGGTGAAGGCCGTCGACTCGATCCTCGCCACGCGACGCTGGCGGCGACTCCGCCTCGCCGATGTCGCCCGGCTGACGGCGTCGATCGCCAAGGTCCGCCCCTTCCTGATAGCCGAGGACTGGCGCCCGGTCGCGCTTGCCGATCGCGCCGACCTGCGTCCGCTCGTCGCACCGAAGCGCGAGCAACTCGAGCTGTTTCCCGCGTGATACTGACAGGTCTGTCAATTCGCTCGGCCGCGCGTAAGATGGCGGAAAACGGGAGAGAAGGATGCTGAGGACCGCTGCATTCGCCGCGCTGCTGCTCGCGACGCCCGCCGCCGCCAAGACGATCACCGTCGAAGCCGGACCCAACGCGCAGCAGCGGCTCCAGGCCGCGCTGATCGAGGCGGCGCCCGGCGATATCGTCCAGATCGGCGCGGGGCGCTTCGAGCTGACCGACGGGCTCAGCCTCGACGTCGACCGAGTCACCGTCCGCGGCATGGGCGCCGACAAGACGGTGCTCAGCTTCAAGGGCCAGTTGGGCGCGGGCGAGGGGCTGCTCGTCACTTCGGACGACGTCGTGCTGCGCGGCTTCGCGGTCGAGGACAGCAAGGGCGACGGGATCAAGTCCAAGGGCGCCGACCGGATCGTCTACAAGGACCTCCGCGTCGAATGGACCGGCGGCCCCAAGGCGACCAACGGCGCGTACGGCGTCTATCCGGTCGAAAGCAGCGACATCCTCATCGACGGCGTCACGGTGAAGGGTGCGTCCGATGCCGGCATCTATGTCGGCCAGTCCGACCGTATCATCGTCCGCAACTCGACCGTGCAGTTCAACGTCGCAGGGATCGAGATCGAGAATAGCGGTCATGCCGAGGTCCGCGACAACCTCGCCACGCACAACACGGGTGGCATCCTCGTCTTCGATCTTCCGGGCCTGCCCAAGCGCGGGGCGGGCCACGTGATGGTCACGCAGAATCGCGTGGTGGACAATGATAGCCCCAATTTCGCGCCCAGGGGCAATATCGTCGCGAGCGTCCCCACCGGCACCGGCGTGCTCGTGATGGCGCAGGACATGGTCCAGGTGGTCGGCAACGAACTGTCGGGCAACGGCACAGCCAACGTAATGGTCGCTTCCTATCGCCAACCCTTCGACGACAAGGGCTACGACCCGACCCCGCACCACATTTACGTGACCGGCAACCAGCACGGCCGCGCCGGCTACGCGCCCGCCATGCCCGGCGGCGCGATGCTGGCGGCGGCGATGGGCGGGTCGATCCCGCCCGTATTGTGGGACGGCACCGGGGGCGATGCGGTCGGCCTTCTCGTCAATGACAAGGTGCCCGTTCTGAGCCTCGGCCTCGCACTCGGCGCGCCGGTCGAGACCGCGAAGCCCCAGCCGGCCCAGCTCGCGGGCAATCCGATCGCGATGCTCGCGCCGATAGGGCTGCCCGCGTCGATGGAGGCGGCGGCCAAGTGAAGGCGCTCGCCGCCGCGATCCTCCTGTTCGCCGCCGCGCTCGTTTCGAAGCCCGGCGTCAATGATGCGGCGATCGCGGGTGATGGCTTTCCAGCACATCTCTCCGATTTCGGATTCTTCGCCGATCTCGCCCGGCGCACGCCCGCACCGCACGTCACCGGTTACGATCTCGAGACCGCGCTCTTCTCCGATTATGCCGAGAAGCAGCGCTATCTCTATGTGCCCCCCGGCAAGACCGCGGCCTACGCGCCGGACAAGGCGTTCGACCTGCCGGTCGGCAGCGCGCTGATCAAGACCTTCGGCTATCGCAAGGACGGCGCGTTCGCGCCTGTCGAGACGCGTCTGCTGCTCCACCGTGCGAGCGGCTGGGTCGCGGTTCCCTATGTCTGGAACGCGGCGGGCAACGAGGCCGATCTGAAACGCGCCGGGATGCGCGTGCCGGTGACCTTCACCGATCCCTCCGGCGAGACGCAGTCGATCAGCTACGCAGTCCCCAACCAGAACCAGTGCAAGGACTGCCACGCGCTCGCCGGCCGGATCGTGCCGCTCGGTGTCAAGGCGCGGTATCTCAATCATAATGGTCAGCTCGAACGGTTGGTCGCGGCGGGAACGCTCGATCGCGCGCCGAGGGATGCGCCGCGCGTGCCGCGGATCGACGACGCCTCCGCGCCGCTCGCCGCCCGGGTGCGCGCCTATCTCGAGATCAACTGCGCGCATTGCCACAACCCTGAGGGCGCGGCGTCCAATTCAGGTCTGTTCCTCGAGCTCTCGCGGCCCGAGGGACAGTCGACCGGCATCGGCAAGCGCCCGGTCGCGGCGGGGCGCGGCAGCGGCGGGGGCGCGTTCGACATCGCGCCCGGCAATGCCGACGCCTCGATCCTCATCTACCGGATGGAGAGCATCGATCCCGGCATCGCGATGCCCGAGCTCGGCCGCACGACCGTGCATAAGGAAGGCGTCGCGCTGCTGCGCCGATGGATCGATTCGATGCCCAGGCGTTGAGCTGCCATGCGCGTAGTAACGCTGGCGGCGGAGGATGATTTCGAGGGTTGGCGCGACGCTGCGCGCGCGCTGGCGCAGGCGCGGGTACAGCCAAGCGATGTCGTCTGGCAGGTCGGCGGCGCGCCTGCCGACCTGTTCGGCGACGAGGCCGTGCTCGAACCCGCGAGCCCTCGAGCGTTCAAGGTCCCGCGCGCCTTTCTCGATCTCGCGCAGACGGTGGTCCTGCACCGCGACCCGCAACGCTTCGCCTTGCTCCATGCCCTGCTGGCCGGACTGATCGAGCAGCCGCGCCGGATCGACGACGCCGCCGATCCGCTCGTCCGCCGATTGGAGGAACTGGCCAAGGCGGTGCGCCGCGACATCCACAAGATGCGCGCATTCGTCCGCTTCCGCGAAGTACACGACGCCATCCCCTTTCCCGGCACCGGCGAGCCTAACGCGCGCTACGTCGCCTGGTTCGAGCCCGAGCATCACATCGTGCGCGCCAATGCGCGCTTCTTCGTCGATCGCTTCGCCAACATGCGCTGGTCGATCCTGACGCCCGAGCTTTCGCTCCACTGGGATAGGGAGACGCTCAGCGAAGGTCCGCCCGCGACCAAGGCCGATGCACCCGGCGACGACCCGGTCGAGGCGGTGTGGAAGACCTATTACGCGTCGATCTTCAACCCCGCGCGCTTGAAGACCGGGGCGATGCTCAAGGAAATGCCGCGCAAATATTGGAAAAACATGCCCGAGACAGCGTTGGTGAAGGAACTGGTCGCCGGTGCGCGCCAGCGGGAGACGGCAATGGTGGCGACGGCACGGGCGCGGCCCGGTGGCAATATCGAGGGCGCGTGGGAAGCGCTGCGCGACGAGGCGGCGCACTGCACGCGCTGCGACCTCTACAAATACGCCACGCAAACGGTGTTCGGCGAAGGCCCGGTCGACGCGCGGATGATGTTCGTCGGCGAGCAGCCGGGCGATCAGGAGGATCTGGCGGGCAAGCCCTTCGTCGGCCCCGCCGGGCAAGTGTTCGACCGCGCGATCGGCGAGGCGGGGATCGATCGCGCGACCGTCTACGTCACCAATGCAGTCAAGCATTTCAAGTTCGAGCCGCGCGGCAAGCGGCGCATCCATTCGAAGCCCGATGCCGGCGAGATCAGCGCGTGCCGCTGGTGGTACGAGCAGGAGCGGTTGCTGATCCGCCCCGAGATGACCGTCGCTTTGGGCGCCACCGCCGCACGCCAGATGATCGGCAAGACCGTGACGATCAGCCGCGAGCGCGGCCGGGCGATCGAGTTGGCGGAAGGCGGGCTCGGCTGGATCACCGTCCATCCGAGTTTCCTGCTGCGCATGCCCGACAAGGCGCGCGCCGAGGACGAGTACGCCGCCTTTGTCGAGGATCTGAAGGGCGCGGCGAAGGCTTTAGGCTGAGCGCCCGGCGATGGCGCGGACGATCGCGTCGCGGTCGGGGGCAAATTTCTCGATCATCGCGCGATAGCGCGCGAGAATTTCGGGGTCGGCCCGGTCGGGGGTGCCGCTGTCGAAGGGCGGGCGGGGGTCGTATTCGAGGCTCAACTGGACGAATTTCGCATGTTCCTCGCCGCGGATCGCGGCAGTGAGCGCGAGCGCGAAGTCGATTCCCGCAGTGACGCCGCCGCCCGAGACGCGGTTGCGGTCGAATACTACGCGTTCGGCGACGGGCTCGGCGCCGAACCAGGCGAGCTGGTGGCGCGAGGCCCAGTGGCACGCCGATCGATAGCCCTTGAGCAGTCCCGCCGCGGCGAGGACGAGCGAGCCGGTGCACACGCTGGTCACCCACTCCGCATCGGCGGCGACCTTTCGCACCCAGTCGAGCGTCTCCGCGTCCTGCATCGCCGCGACCGTGCCGAACCCGCCGGGCACGCAGAGGATGTCGGTGCGCTCGATATCGGCGAAAGTCGCGGTCGGCGTGAGCGCGAACTGCGCGTCGGTGGGCACCGGATCGCGCGTTCTCGCGACCAGATCGAGCTTCACGTCGCCGAGCCGCGACAGCACCTGCGCCGGACCGGTCAAATCGAGCTGAGTCACGTTCGGGAAAAGAAGAAAAGCAATATGAAGCGCTTGGGGCATCTGTTCCTCCAAGTACGAGGCGGTGCCCAGGCGATGCGGCGTCAGTTGCCCGCGCTTCCCGTTGGTGCTCCATCCAAGTCGCCAGTCACGCGAACGGCTGGATAATAGCGCGTTCGGCATCTCCGGACATATACCCAGATTGAAATAATTTCGCGAACGGTACAAAACGTCATCGGCCCTTCTTCGACTCGCGTCAAAGTTGCGCCGAAGGGGGGCGGCGCATGACTTCGATCCCGATCCCGTCGACACGCGTACCCCAACTCCTCCAGTATCTGGGGGAGCTGATCGGGCTCCTCTCGCCCGACGGCGACAATATCGACTTCGACCTCGGCTGGTTCGGCGACGCGGTGGCGCAGCTCAAACAGGCCCCCGGACGCGGCAAGCCGCAGCTCGACATGCTGCGCCAATTGCTCGGCGACGCGGCCGAGAACACTCCGGATGGCGAATGGTATGCGCTCGGCTCCGAAGGCGGCACGCCGGCCTATCTGGTGATCCGCCCCAAGGGCGCGACCGACACTGCGGTGGTGGGCTTCGGCATCTGCGACAAATATGTCGATGGCAGCGCGAGCGTGCTCGCCGGCGTCTTCGCGCCCGTCTTCGCGATTCCGGTGAGCACGCCGCTGCTCCTCACCGGCCGTGCGGACCATCCGATCGAGATCACCGCCTCGGTGGCGCTCGGCACCACGATCTCCCCGCCGGGGCTGAGCTTCGACGGGTTCGATCTGGTCTGCAACGTCTTCGTGTCGGACACCGATCCGGGCTTCACCGCGACCTTCACCAAGGGCGGCCAGCCGCAGGGCGAAGTGCTCCAGTCGCTCAGGGACCTGACGGGCGAGAACGGCGCGGCGTGGATCAACGCGCTGCTCCCGACCGACGCCGTGGCCAAATGGCTCGCGCAACCGATCGGCAGCTCGTCGATCAAGACCGGCGAGGCGCTTGCCTTCACCGATATTCTCGCCGTCGTCCCCCCGACACCGACACCGACACCG
>JAEWCK010000105.1 GCA_023390675.1 Pseudomonadota bacterium | reverse complement strand
CGCTTCGGACATGGAGGAGGTCACCAGCTCCGAGGTGATCAAATATTCGGCCGGCGGCTTCCGCGACTTCACACGCATCGCTGCGTCGGACCCGACGATGTGGCGCGACGTCTTCCTCGCCAACAAGGAAGCTGTGCTCGACATGCTCCAGCGCTTCTCGGAGGATCTGACCGCGCTCCAGCGCGCGATCCGCTGGGGCAAGGGCGACGAATTGTTCGAGCTGTTCACCCGCACGCGTGCGGTGCGCCGCTCGATCATCGAGCAGGGCCAGGACGACGCCGCTCCCGATTTCGGGCGCACCCACGATTAATTGAGCGCGTTGATCCCCGCATGGACGCGTGCCTCGGCCTCGGCGCGGGACAGGCCAGGCGGGATCGGATCGCCGAAGCTGAAGGTAACTACGCCCGCGCGCTTGGCGCCTCCCTTCGGCCAGACATGTCCGCTCTTGACCGCGATCGGCACCACGGTGAGCCCGAGCATCCGGTAGAGCCCCGCGAACCCCGCGCGCAGCTCGGGGCTCTCGCCGAGTGGGACGCGCGTGCCCTCGGGAAAGATCAGCACCGAGCGGCCTGAGGCGAGCGCGGCCTTGGCATCCTTCATCATGTTGCGGAGCGCTTGGGCGTTGGCGGCGCGATCGACGACGATGACGCCATAGCGCCGCGCGGCCCAGCCCCAGATCGGAATCTGCGTCAGCTCGCGCTTCATCACCGTGGCGGGCGAGCCGAGCAGGCGGGTGAGCTCGAGCGCCTCGAACAGCGATTCATGCTTGGCGGCGAAGAGCACCGGGCCGTCCGGGATCACGCCCTCGACGCGCGTCTCGATGCCGAGGATCCAGCGCGCAGACCATTTCAGCATGCTCGCCCAGATATCGGCATAGCGGCGCAGCGCCTTGCCCCCGAACAGCCCGGCGACGGGCACGAACAGCACCATCGGCACGGAGATCAGCACATAGAAGAAGATCGAGAAGATTATGGTGCGCAGCCAGGCCATCATTGCGCGCCCAGCAGCAGCGCAACGCTGCGCAGCAGATATTTGTGATATTCGCGGAAGAGCATGGCAAGGCCGGGATGGCTTCGCACCGGATCCCCGACGACTTCGACGCCCTTCAGCGTATGTGCCAGCTCCATGCGTGCGCGCGGCATGTGCCAGTCCGACGTTACCAGCCGCACCGACTTGTAACGGTGCCGTGCCACCCATTTCGCGGTCTCGTCGGCGTTCGAACGGGTGTCGACCGCCTGCCAGCCGAGATCGACGCAGCAGGCGAAGACCCGCCGTTCGATCCGGTATTCGGCAGCGAACTCGCCCGGCTTCACGTCGGGATCGACGCCGCTGACCAGCATCCTTTTGGCGTCGCCCGCGCGGAGCACCGCAAGCCCGCGCTCGATCCGGCCGGATGCGCCGGTAAGCACCACGATCGCATCGGTCTTGCGCCCTTCGAGCGGTTTGCCGAGCGAGAGCATGAACGCCGCGAAGCCCAACAGCCAAACGGTGAGCAGCAGCGCGACGATGCGCCAGATCACAGCGTCTTCCCCAGCGCGCGGAGCACCGCGACGCGCGCGGCGACGGTCGCGAGCAGGGCGAAGGAGAGGGGGAGCAGAAGGAGGAGGAACCAGTCCTGCTGCTGGAGCGCGACGCCGCTCAGCATTTCCGATCCGACCGTGTCGAGCCGCCCCTGGAGGAACCACACCAGCCCCATCGCCGCCGCGGTCCCTATCAGCCCGCCGATCAGCGTGTCGAATGCGATGCGACGCTGGAACAGCCGCGCGATCTGGACGTCGGTCGAACCAAGCATGTGAAGCACATCGATCGTGTCGCGATGCGTGTCGAGCCCCGAGCGCGCGGCGAGCAGGACGACCGCGGCGGTGGCGGTGGCGATAAGCAGCATCAGGCCGACGGCGAGCCAGCTCATCGTCGTCATGAAATTGCGCACCGGCGAGAGCCACTGCGCGTGCCGGTCGATCCGCGCCGAGGGAGCGACCGCGCGCGCTACCTGCTCGACCGCGGCGATGGTGTTGCCTTTCACTTCGACGTCGATCATCGCGGGCATCGGCAGGTCGGGATCGAGCCCGGCGTCGCCGAGCCAGGGGCGGAGGAGTTCGGCCAGCCGCACGCGATCGGCCTCGGCGGCGCTTGTGACTCCGGGCACCTTGCCGAGCGCCGCGACCATCGCCGCGGCCTCCTGGTCGCGGAGCGCCGCATTGGGCTCCACGATCTGGACCGTCAGCCTTCCCGCAAGCTGACGATCGAGCTGCGCGGTCGCGGCAAACATGCCGAGCCCCAGTGCGCCCGCGAGCACGGTCAGGAAGAGCATGATCGCCATGATCCACGTCATCGCACGCGTGCGCCGGCCCTCGTCGAGCAGGCGGCGATCGGGCGCATTGGGATTGAGACTGAACCTCATGCGCCGCCCCCCGGCGGATTGCGCAGCGCACCGGTGGGATCGTTGAGCCGGCCCTTCTCGAGCCGCATCATGTGCGCGTTGGGGATGCGGTTGAGCAGATGGAAGTCGTGCGTCGCCACCACGACGGTGGTGCCGAGCCGGTTGAGGCTGTCGAACAGATGGAGCAGCCGCTCGGCCATGTCGGGATCTACATTGCCGGTCGGCTCGTCGGCGACGAGGATCTCGGGGCGGCCGATCACCGCGCGCGCGATCGCGATGCGCTGCTGCTCGCCGCCCGAGAGCGTCGGCGGCCTGGCCTTGCCGCGATCGGTCAATCCCACCCAGGCGAGCATCTCGCGCACCGGCGCCTCTATATCGTTCTCGTGCACGCCGGCGACGCGCAGGGGCAGGGCGATATTGTCATAGGCGGAGAGGTGCGGGACCAGACGGAAGTCCTGGAACACCACCCCGATCCGCCGCCGGAAGCCCGGGAGCCGCGCGCGCGGCAGCATGCCCGCATCCTCGCCGAATAGCCGCACCACCCCCCGGCTCGGCCGCTTGGCCAGGTAGAGGAGCTTGAGCAGGGAGGTCTTGCCCGCCCCCGAGGGGCCGGTAAGGAAATAGAAGGAGCCGGTGTTGAGCGAAAAGCTGACGTCCGACAGCGTCTCCGCGCCCGTCCCATAACGCAGCCCGACATTCTCGAATTGCACGATGCTGGCCATGTGCCGCAGCACATCGCACAGCGGCCATCCCCGCTCAAGCGTCGTGCACATGTTACGCTTCGGGGACTCTTGTTTGGCCGAATCGAGAGGTCTAGAATCGGGCAACTCAAGGCCGAAAGAAGCGCCGAATGATCCTCGAATGCAGCCAGTGTCGCACGCGGTACCTCGTCCCGGACAGCGCGATCGGCGCCGACGGACGGACGGTGCGCTGTGCGAGCTGCAAGCATAGCTGGTTCCAGGCCCCCGTCGTGCTCGATCTCGCGACCCGCGCCGCGCCTTCGGACGGGCCGGTCAGCGCGCCCACTCCGCAGCCTCGGCGCGAGGCGCCCGCCACGCCGCGCGTCTTCGACGATGCCTCGATCTCGGCCGCCGCGGCGCCCGCGCCCGAATACGATCCGTTCGCGCCCCAGCCGCCGTTCAAGCCACGCAAGAATCCGGCGAAGCGCTGGACCGCCGCGGCGTTCATCGCGGGCTTTTCGATGCTGCTCGGGACCGGTGCGATCCTCTATTCGGGCGCGCCCGGCATCGCCGCGCAATTGGGGCTCGGCATCGGGGGCGAGGCCGAGACGCCGCTCCGCTTCACCGACAAGAATGTGGAATTGCGCACGATGACCAACGGTAGCGAGCTGTTCGCGGTCTCGGGCAAGGTGGTGAACCCCACCGTCGACAAGCAGCACGTCCCCGATATCCGCGTCGAGCTGCGCGACCAGCAGGACCGGCTCGTCTACTCATGGCGGATCACGCCGCAGTCGCGCGAGCTCAGTCCCAGGCAGGCGATCGAGTTCAACTCCGCCAAGCTCGACGTGCCGGCGACGGCACGCGTCGTTCAACTCAGCTTCGCGAGCGAAATCGGCGGCTGATCCAGGCCAGTCGTGCGCCGTGCAGGGCGGCCGCGGCGACCATTCCTGTCCCCGAGGCGAGCACGAGCCCGGATGCGCCCCAGCCGGCATGGACGAGCCCGAGCCCGAGGCCGCCCGTCACAAGGAAGAAGGCGAGCACCGAATTGACGCCCGCGATCACCTGATCGCCCAGCGAGCGCAGCGCATAGACGAACACCACCTGCACGCCGTCGAACAGGATGAAGGGCGCCCAGAGCGGCAGCATCGCCAGCGCCTCGACATGGACTTCGCGCGTCGCCGGAAACAGCGCGATGAAGGGCTGTGGTGCGAGGATCATCAGCAACGCCAGCGATGCGGTCGCGGCGGCGGCGAGCGCCGCGGCAATCCCCGTTCGCCACGCTGCCGCCTGCGGAGCGCCTTCGCCCACGGCATTGCCGGCGCGCACGCCCGCCGCCGATCCGAGCCCGAGCGCGACCGAGAAGGTGACGTTGTGGATCGAGAAGACGATCTGGAAGGCATGGGTGGTGGCCTCGCCGAGCTGGGTCGAGAGCGCGATCAGGATCGAGAAGCCGGCGAGCTCGAGCCCCGACGCGATCGCCGGCACCAGTCCGAACCGCGCGAGTCTCGATGCGCCGTTGAGCGCTTCTCGAGTCCGAAGGTCTCGAAGGTCGTGCACACCGCGCGTCCGCGCGCGGGGCAGCGTCCAGGCCGCGACGAGCATGCCGATCGCGCCCAGCGCCGACGCGATCGCCGTCGCCAGCGCGGCGCCCACTGCGCCGAGCGCCGGCAGGCCGAGCGCACCGGTGGCGAGCGCCCAGGCGAGCAGCGCGTTCGCGGGCAGGATCGCGAGGTTGACCATGGTCACGCGCCGCGGACGGCTGACGCCTTCGAGGAAGAAGCTCGCCGTCACGATCACCAGCTGGCACGGATAGGCGAAGGCCATCACGCGCACGACATCGGCCGCGGCGGGGGCGATCTCGGGCGCGACGCCCAGCCCGAGCAGCATCGGCTCGGGAGAGAGCAGCAGCGCCAGCCCGCTGATCAGCCCCAGCACGAGCGCGAGGATCAGCCCCTGGTGGAATACGCGCCCGGTCTCGCGCAGGTCTTTCGCCCCGTCGGCGCGCGAGACATGGACGAGCACGCCCGAAAGCGCGCCGAGCCCCATCACGATCCCCGGAAAGGTCAGCGAGCGGCTCGCGCCCAGCGCGGCGACCTGCCCGGTGCCTGCGAAGCCGACCACCACCACATCGGTCACGTGCAGGACCGTCCAGTTGAGGCTGGTCAGCATCACCGGCCAGGCGAGCGCGAGGATGCGCCGCGTCTCGGCGGAAAGGGCGGGCGAGGGGCGCATGGGAAGGCGGCTTTACGGATAGTTGGCCGGCGGCGAAAGCGCGCGGGTGAATCGCTTGCAATGTCCGGACGGCGTTGCTAGGGGCACCCGCCTTACCAGCCAGCCGGCGCTCGTCCGGCGGGAATTCACGTGCGGTCGTGGCGGAACTGGTAGACGCGCAACGTTGAGGTCGTTGTGGCCGAAAGGCCGTGGAAGTTCGAGTCTTCTCGACCGCACCAGTATGTATCCGGCAATAGCCTAAATCTACGATTTCGTACGATTTAGGTGAGCCGGAGCCAAGTTGGTCCAGCTCCTGACCCACCCTTTGGCCCGCCTTTGTGATCTAGATCCTGGTCTACCGAACGGCCGTTGAGTCAACCAAAGCTGATCGGGATGATGATTACGACGATGGATATAACTTTGGTAAGGCTGAGGTCGTGAGTTCAATCCTCACCGGCAGCACCAGAATCCTTGTAAAATCAATGACCTAACACCCGAAAGGGGCGTTACGACGTGAGTTAAAATCAAAGATTTTTGCGGGTTCAATGGCAAAATGCCATTGTAGGGGCTAGGGTAGGACGCAGCTCGTTCACGAAATTCTGATTGAAAACAATAAGTACGCTCGCGAATTTAGATTTTTAGTCCGCGATCGTTAATTCGCTCATGGCCGAGCGTGTTACGTCCGCCCTTCATCGCCGGACGGCTTAGCGCCCAAATTATGGTCATTCGCGATGGACGCGATCGCTCCGTAAAGCGGCCGTTTCTCCAAAGGACATCGCTAGGTTCTTCGCCGGTGTCTTCCTAGCGCACGACCTTCAGGGCTGCCACTCCAGCATCTGGAGCACGTTGCCCCCGAGTTTCTGGAACGCGCGCTGGCGGCACGAGAAGACGATGATCTGCTGGTCGCGCGCCTGACGGTGGAGGGCGTCGAACATCCGTTCGATGCGGTCGTCGTCGGAATAGACGAGCGCGTCGTCGAGTATCACCGGCGCCGGTCGCCCGTCTCGCGCGAGCAGGCGGGCGAACGCCAGTCGGGTCAGGACCGACAGCTGCTCGCGCATGCCGCCGCTCAACCGGTCGACGTCCTCCTCGAGCCCGCCGCGCACGATTGTCCGTGGCAGCAGCGACCTGTCGTCGAACGTGATTTCCACGTCGTCGAACAGTAGCCCCAGAAGCGGGCGAAGCTCCTTCATTACAGGCGTCAGGTACAGCTCGCGCGCCTCCGATCTGGCCGCCTCCAACGCATGGGTCAGGCGCGAGAGGATCGCCACCTCGCGCTCAAACGCGGCGACCTTTGCTTCGGCGGCCGCTAGCGCCTCCACAGCCTCGCGCCAGTCCTCCTCCACCGCCTCGTCGGACTGAGCCGTGATGCGGGCGTTCAGACCGGCCAGCTTCTCGCGGAGCTGCTGAATCTCGGTCTCGGCGGCCTGTTCGACCGAGCAGACCCGGCGCAACGCCGCCTCCGTCGTCTCAAGGTCGAGGGCATCTGCGCGTTGCCCGTCCAGCTCGCGCTGCGCGTCGGCGAGCGCGGCGTCGCGCTGCGCGAGCCCGTCCTTGAGTTCCGCGTTACGCTGATCGCGCCCGTCATTAGCTCCCAGGATCGCGACGATATGCTGCTCGCGGGCGCGGAGCTCGGCGAGCGCCGTTTCCACCGCGACGAACGCCTCCTGGGCCTGGTCGCGCACCGGCTCCGCAGCGCGGGCCTCATTCATGGCGTCGCGCCTGCGCCGTTCGGCGTCCTCCAGGCCAAGGCGCGTCTTCTCGGGCTCCACTTCCGGCTCGGCCGGCAGCGGCTCGTTTTCCTCAAGTGTCGCGACCGCCTCGCGGAGCGTTTCCAGTCCATCCGGGGCCAGAACGGCAAGTTGGGCGCGGCCCTCTCCGACCTGTGCCTCAATGCCTTGGACCCGCACCTGCTGGGCGCGGGCCGCTGTCAGGTCTGCGACCCCCATCGACCCGAGCAGGGCGCGCCGCCTCTCCTCGACCGAGGCAAGGCGTCCGTCGTCGTTTTCCGCGGCGTTCGATCGTAGCGTGATCGTGCCCAGACCAGGCGCGGTGAGCTGGGCATGGCCGTCATAGCCGCGCTCCTCCCCGTCTGCCAGTTCGGTGCCACCCATAGTCACGCGGCCCGTAGCGTTCCTCTCGTATGCGACCGTGACGGAAGGCCGCGCGGCCTCCTGGATGGCGCGGATGCGCGCGGTCTCGACGTCCAGTTCGGCGAGCTCGTCGACCGCGCCTTCCGGCAATCGCATCAGAGCGAGCTGCGCCTCGCCCATCTCGATCATGCCGCGGATCGCCTCCGCGCGTTCGAGCAAATCCCGTTGCGCTGCACGCCGCTCCCCCGCTGCCCGCGCCCGATCGGCTGCGTCGAGCCGGTCGAGCAGTTCGCGCGCGGCGGCGGCTTCCGCCTCGGCCACGTCGGCCGCGACTTGCGCCCGTCCGATCGTCTCGGTCGCTGTATTACGGCGCTCAACGGCGATCTCGCGGCGTCGATTCAACTCCGCGCCCTCCTCCTCGACGCGTCGCGCGTCCTCCAGCGCAGCGACGAACTGACTGTGGTCGCGCTGGGCCACCTTCTGCCGTTCAAGCGCGAGAGCCAGTTCGGCCTCCGCCGTCCTGAGGCGATCCGCCTGGGCGCGCGCTGTTGCCGCCTTTCCCTCTGCGGCGTCGATCGCCTCGCGACGGGCTGCCCGCGCATCGGCGCATTCCAGTTCGGCCAGCCGCCGCTGCGCCGTGCCACGCTCGTCCAGTGCGTCTCGCAGCGACGAGACCTCGCCCGCGAGGCGGCGCTCGTCGTCGGCGAGCCTATCGCGCTGCTCGATCGCAATGGCGTAGCGTCCGCCCCCGCGCCGGCGGCCCGGGGGGGTGGCCCGCGG
>JAEWCK010000099.1 GCA_023390675.1 Pseudomonadota bacterium | reverse complement strand
GACGCGATCCGCGCGCGCCGCCGCTCGCGCTCGCCGGCCCCGCCGAGATCGCCGAGGCCGCCGCGGCGTTCAACCAGATGCAGGCGCGGCTCAATCGCTATGTCGACGATCGCGCTACGGTAATCGGCGCGGTGGCGCACGACTTGCGCACGCCGCTGATGCGCATCGGGCTGAGGCTCGAAGGCGCGGCGGACGCGGTGCGCCAGCCCTGCGAGGCGGACATCCGCGACATGCAGGCGATGATCTCGGCCGCGCTCTCCTATCTGCGCGACACCAGCACCCCTGCAGCGCGCCGCCCGCTCGATCTGCGCTCGCTGATCGAGACCGTCACCGACGAGCTGAGCGACCGCGGCGCGGCGGTGAGCTTCGCGCCGGGCGAATCGGTGGTGATCGACGGCAATTCGCCAGCGCTCAAGGCGATGCTGACCAACCTCGTCGGCAACGCGCTCAAATATGCCGGCAACGCCGATGTCTCGCTTGTGCAGGAAGAGGGCCATGCGATCATCGAGGTCCGCGACAACGGCCCCGGCGTCGCGCCCGAGGATCTCGATCGCGTGTTCGAGCCCTTCTTCCGCGGCGAGCGCTCGCGCAATCGCGACACCGGCGGCATCGGGCTCGGCCTTGCCAGCGCGCGCGCGGTGGCGCGAGGGCATGGCGGCGATGTAACGCTCGCCAACCGTCCCGAAGGCGGGATCGTCGCGCGGGTGGTGCTGCCGGCCTGAGGCTAGCCGCCGTCCCCGATTGCTGATAGCGTTGTCAATGCGACTGGCCGGGACAGGCCGGCGCTGCAGCTGGGCAGGGCCTTTGGGAGAAGGGATCCAGCATGGGCATCATCGGAACGCGCCGCCAGTTGATCGGCGGCCTGGGCGCGGGGCTGATTGCGGGAGCGCTGCCCGCCTGGGCGCAGGGCAAACGCAAGCTCGGCTATGCCATCGTCGGCCTCGGGAGCTACGCGACGCTCCAGATCATGCCGCGATTGAAGGAATGCGAGTTCGCCGAGCTCAAGGCGCTGGTGAGCGGCACGCCGGAGAAGCTCGAGAAATTCGGCGCCGAATACGGCATCCCGAAGACGCACCGATACAGCTACCAGAATTACGACAGCATCCGCGATAACCCCGACATCGACATCGTCTATGTCGTGCTGCCCAATTCGATGCACGCCGAATATTCGATCCGCGCCAGCCAGGCGGGCAAGCATGTGCTGTGCGAGAAGCCGATGGCGATCTCCTCGGCCGAATGCGAGGCGATGATCGCGGCGGCGAAAAAGGCCGGGCGCAAGCTGATGATCGGCTATCGCTGCCATTTCGAGCAGTACAATCTCCACGCAGTCGAGCTGGTCAAATCGGGGTTCGTCGGCCGCCCGACGCTGATCACCGCCGAGCACGGCTTCTACGCCCAGCCCGGCCAGTGGCGGCTCGACCATCCGTTCTCGGGCGGCGGATCGCTGATGGACATCGGCATCTACAGCCTCAACGCCGCGCGCTATCTGGCGGGCGAGGAGCCGATCGAGCTGAGTGCGATGGAATCGACCGACAAGAGCGATCCGCGCTTCAAGAATGTCGAGGATCGGATCGACTGGCAGATGCGCTTCCCCTCCGGCGCGATCGCTGATTGCGTGTCGAGCTACAGCTCGGGGCACAACGCCTATCGCGTGACGGGGACCAGGGGCTGGGTCGGGATGGAGCCCGCCACGCCCTATCAGGGGCATCAGATGTGGACGCGGCAGAACGGCAAGAACAGCCAGATCGTGCTGCCCCCGCCGCCTAAAAGCCAGTTCGTCGGCCAGCTCGACCATCTGGCCGAGAGCATCCTGTCCGGCATTCCCTTGCGCGCCTCGGGCGAGGAGGGACTGCGCGACATGCGGCTGATCGAGGCGATCTACAGGTCGGCGCGCGAGGGCCGGGCGATCAAGCTCGCATGAACCGCCGCGAATTGGTGAAGGCGGGCGCATTGCTCGCCGCGAGCGCCTGGGCGCCGGTCGCACTCGCGCGGGGGGCGCAGGATCACGCCCCGCGCATTCGTGCACTGCTCGGCAAGATGACGCTGGCCGAGAAATTGGGGCAGATGACCCAGATCCCCGGCGGGCGGCAAAAGGCGCTCAATTCGAAGCTCGACGCGGCGATGCTCGATCGCGTGCGGCGCGGCGAGGTCGGCTCGTTCCTCCATGTCGCGGGGGCGAAGGAGCTTCGCGAATTGCAGCGCGTCGCGATCGAGGAATCGCGGCTCGGTATTCCCCTGCTCTTCGCGATGGACGTGATCCACGGTTACCGCACGATCCTGCCCGTGCCCCTCGCGCTCGCCGCGAGCTGGGATCCGCGCAATGCCGAGGCGGCGGCGCGGCTCGCGGCGGAGGAGGCTTGGGCGGCGGGGCTGCACTGGACCTTCGCGCCGATGGTCGACATCGCCCGCGACGCGCGCTGGGGCAGGGTGGTCGAGGGCGCGGGCGAGGATCCGTATCTCGGCAGCCGCATCGCCGAGGCACAGGTGCGCGGCTTCCAGCTCGACGACGCGCATGGCCGCCGCGTGATGGCCTGCGCCAAGCATTTCGCCGGCTATGGCGCGGTGGCGGGCGGGCGCGATTACGACAGCGCCGACTTGTCCGAGCGTACGCTCCACGAAGTCTATCTGCCGCCCTTCCACGCCGCGATGCGCGCGGGTGCGGCGAGCTTCATGACGGCGTTCAACGACGTTGCCGGCGTGCCGATGACCGCCAATGCCGAGCTGGTCCGCGGCGAGCTGCGCGGGCGCTGGGGCTATGACGGGCTGATCGTCAGCGACTGGAACGCGATCCTCGAGCTGGTCAATCACGGCGTCGCGGCGAGCCCGGTCGAAGCCGCCGCGCTGGCGCTCCGCGCGGGCGTGGACATGGACATGGCCAGCGGCAGCTACGCCGCGCATCTGGCCGAAGCGGTCAAGGCCGCGCCGGACCTGCTGCCGCTGATCGACCAGGCGGTGCGCCGAATCCTCGCCGCCAAGGCGTGGATCGGGCTGTTCGACCATCCGTTCGACATCGGCCACCCTGACGACACGCCCAGCCGCGGCACTGCGCGGTACCTCGCAGAACAGTCGATCGTGTTGCTTCGCAACGAAGGCGATCTGCTGCCGCTCAGGCCCGAGGCGAAGCTCGCGCTGATCGGCGCGCTCGCCGACGACGCCTCCTCGACGCTGGGATCATGGCGCGCGCGCGGACAGGCGGCGGACGCCGTGACGCTCCGCGCCGCGCTGCCCCGCGCCGAATACCAGCCGGGGACCGACATCGCCGCCGCAGTCGAAGCCGCGAGGCGCGCAGACGTGGTGCTGCTCGCGATCGGCGAGGATTACGACCTGTCGGGCGAGGCGCGCAGCCGTTCGGACCTCGGGCTGCCCGGCGATCAGCCCGCCCTGGTCGAGGCGATCAAGGCGACGGGCAAGCCGATCGTCGCGGTGCTGATGAACGGCCGCCCGCTCGCGCTCGAAAAGGCGCTCGCCGGTATCCCGGCGGTGCTCGAGACCTGGTTCCTCGGCATCGAGAGCGGCAATGCGATCGCCGGCGTGCTGACCGGCCGGGTCTCGCCCGGCGGACGGCTGCCGATCGCCTTTCCGCGCGTCACCGGTCAGGTCCCGATGACCTATGCGCACGCCAATACCGGGCGCCCCGCCAATCCCGACCTCGCCGTCGACAGTGCGCGCTATCGCGACGTCGGGCTCGGCGCGCTGTTCCCCTTTGGCCACGGCCTCGGCTATTCGCGCTTCGAATACGGACCGCTCGAAGTGACGGGGATGCGCGTCACCGTGCCGGTCACCAATGCTGGTGGAGTCGAAGCCGACGAAGTCGTCCAGCTCTACGTCCGCGATCCCGTCGCTTCGGTCGCGCGGCCGGTGCAGGAGCTGCGCGGCTTCGTGCGGCTGCGCCTCAAGCCCGGCGAGATGCGCCGCGTCACTTTCACGCTCGCGCCGGAGCAGTTCGCCTTTTGGCAGGGCGGCAAATGGCTGGTCGAGCCGGGGGAGATCGAGCTCATGGCCGGCGCCTCCTCGGCCGACATCCGCCAGCGCGGCACGCTGACCGTCGCCCGGCGCGGCGAGGGCGCGATCCCCGCCGCGTCGATCGAGACCCGAGTGACGCTCGCATGATCGTCGAGCCCTGGCACACGCTCGGCATCGTCGCGCTCAGCATCGCCGGCGTGATCCTGCTGGTGCTCAAGGCGAAGCTCCAGCCCTTCGTCGCGCTGCTGCTCGTCGCGCTTCTGACGGGCCTCGCCTTCGGCGGGGACCCGCAACACGTGATCGCCGCGATCCGCAAGGGCACCGGCGAGGCGCTCGGCTTCGTCGCGGTAGTGATCGGCCTCGGTGCCGTGCTCGGCGGTCTGCTCGAGGCCTCGGGCGGCGTCAGCGCGATCGCGCACCGGCTGCTCGACGCATTCGGCGAGCGCCGCATCCCCTGGGCGCTCACGGCGATCGGCGTGATCGTCGGCGTGCCGCTCTTCTTCGACGTCGCCTTCATCATCCTCGCGCCGTTGCTGACCACGCTGGCGGTGCGCGCCGAGCGCCGGGTGACATTCTTCGCGATTCCGCTGCTCGCCGGGCTGCTGACGATGCACGCGCTGGTGCCGCCGCATCCCGGGCCGGTCGCGGTCGCCGAGCTGCTCCATACCGATTACGGGCTGCTCGCCTTTTACGGGTTGGTCTGCGGCATCCCCGCCGCGATCGTCGCGGGACCGATCTTCGCGCGGCTCGCGCACGGCGCGCCGGGCTGGGGCGACACGTCGCCGCCGCCGATGCTCGACGAAGGCGCGCCGCAGACGCCGCCGATCGGCTTCGGCCCGGCGCTCGCGGCGATGCTGGTGCCGCTCGGGCTGATCCTGCTCGCTGCGGTCGCAGGCCAGTTCCTCGCCGATGGACCGCTCAAGGCGGCGCTGGCGTTCGTTGGCCATCCCTTTACGGCGCTTATCCTCGCGGTGCTCGCGGTCGCGATCTGGCTGCGCTTCCGGGTCAAGGCGCCGCTCGCCACGATCTCGGACATCATGACTCGCGCACTCGGCCCCGCCGGACTGATGGTTCTCGTGGTTGGCGCGGGCGCGGCGTACAAGGAAGTGCTGATCGAGAGCGGGGCAGGGAAGGCGATCACCGAAGCGGTCGCCTCGGCGCAGGTCTCGGTGCTGCTCTTCGCTTTCCTGCTCGCCGCCTTCGTGCGCATCGCCCAAGGCTCTGCAACCGTGGCAATGGTCACCGCCGCAGGGCTGGCCTCGCCGCTGATCTCGGCCGCCGCGCTCTCGCCCGCGCGCGTCGCGTTGGTCACCGTGGCGATCGGCGCGGGCGCGTCGGTCGCGAGCCATGTCAACGACACCGGCTTCTGGCTGGTGAAGCAATATCTCGGCTTGAGCGAAGCGCAGACCTTTCGCAGCTGGACGCTTTGCGCCACCATCGCCGGCGGGGTGATCTTTGCGATGGCGCTGCTGCTCTGGCCCTTCGCATGACGGGGAGGATGGAATGATCGAGACGACGCGCCGCAGCGTACTGGCCGGCATGGCCGCTTTGCCCTTCGTGCCCGGGATCGCGCAGGGCGAGACCGTGGGGAGCATCACCAGGTTCGACGCCGGGCTGGATGCGTGGATCGACACGGCGAGCCCGATCGAAGTGATCGCCACCGGCTACAAATGGTCCGAAGGGCCGGTCTGGGTGAAGAAGGGCGGCTATCTGCTCTTCTCGGACGTGCCCGCCAACATCGCCTGGCGCTGGACGAAGAAGGACGGCGCGAAGCCATTCCTCAGTCCTTCGGGGCTTGCCGGAGCGATGCCCGCAGGCGTGCGCGAAGGCGGATCGAACGGGCTTACGATCGACGCCAATGGCGATCTGATCATGGCCGATTCGGGCACGCGCGCGATCGCGAGGGTCGACCTGAAGACCAGGAAGAAAACGATCATCGTCGACAAATATTTCGACCAGAAGTTCAACAGCCCCAATGACGTGGCGATCGGCTTCGAGGGGATCATCTACTTCACCGATCCGCCTTATGGGCTGGAGGGCGGCGACAAGTCGCCCGCGAAGGAGATCGACTATAACGGCGTCTATCACGTCAGGCCCGACGGCAGCGACGTCAGCCTGATCGACAACAAGCTCTCGCGGCCCAATGGCATCGGCCTCACCGGCAGCCACTTGTATGTGAGCAATTCCGACCCCGACAATCCGAAGATCTTCTCGTGTGAGCTCGCGCTCGATGGTTCTGCCATTACCGAGCTGGAGCCGTTCGTCGATTTCTCCGAAGAGGCGGCAAAGAAGCTTCCGGGCCTGCCCGACGGGCTCAAGGTGGCGCGCGGCGGATTCCTGTTCGCCAGCGGCCCGGGCGGCATCTACATCCTCTCGCCCGAAGGCAAGAAGCTCGGCCTGATCGCCACGGGCAAGCCGATCGCGAATTGCTGCTTCGGCGAGGACGGCAAGACGCTGTTCATGACTTTGGCGGACACGATCGCGCGCGTGCGGCTCAAGGCTTCGGGCTGGTAACTTCAGGAAACCCTCCGTCACCCTGAACTTGTTTCAGGGTCCAACTCTCCACCGGCGATATCGCTCGTGGAAGTTGGATGCTGAAACAAGTTCAGCATGACGATTCAAATCGAAGGCGGTCGGTACTACAGCGGCGACATGGCCGAGCCCGAAGCGATTCCCGCCGCGACCGTGATCGTGATGCGCGAGGGCTTGGGCGCGGGCGCGCCCGAGCTGCTGATGGTCGAGCGCGCGGCGGCGATGTCGTTCGCGGGTGGAGCGCTGGTGTTCCCCGGCGGGCGCGTCGATCCGGGCGACGTGGCGCTGGCGGCGTCCCACGATGGCGATCCCGAGGATCTCGCCGCGCGCATCGCCGCGATCCGCGAGACGATCGAGGAGACCGGCGTCGCGATCGGACTCGATCCCATCGGCGCGATGCCTGCCTTGCGCGAGCGCCTCTACGCCGGCGAGGCGATGGGCGCGCTGCTCGAGGAGGCGGGCGCGGCGCTGGCGCTCGATGCGCTCGTTCCGTTCGCGCGCTGGCTGCCGCGCGGCGTGCATCACAGGGTGTTCGACACGCGCTTCTACCTCGCCCGCGCGCCCCAAGGCGCCGAGCCGCTGGTCGACGGCAACGAGAATGTCCGCGTCTTCTGGGCGAGCGCGCAGGCCGTGCTCGACATGGCCGATCGCGGCGAGGTGCGGATCATCTTCCCGACGCGGCGCAATCTCGAACGGATCGCGCGTTTCGCTTCGTTCGACGAAGCCGCCGCCGATGCGCGCGCGCACGAGGTCCGCACGGTCACGCCGTGGGTAGAGACGCGCGGCGGCGCCGAATATCTCTGCATCCCCGACGATCTCGGCTATCCGGTCACTGCGCAGCCGCTTCCCGACGCGGTCCGCCTGTGAAGGCGATCCGCCAGGCGATTCTTGCCACCATAATCTTCGCGGTGCTGCTCGGCGTCGCGTTCGTGCTCTATGCCTTGGTGCGCAATCGGCCGGAGGACCTGCCCTGGACCGCGCTCGATCTCGGCCAGCCGATCGGCGCCTTCACCGGGCGCAAGGTCGCGGGACTCGGCGACGACTACGCGCGCTGCCGCGCGCTGCTCCGCGCCGCTGGCGTCAACTACACGATGCTCCCTCCGCGCAAGGAGGGCGAGCAATGCGGCTACGCCGATGGCGTGCGCTTCGCCGCGGGTGGATCGCGGCGGATCGCGTTCGATCCGGCCAATCTCGGCGTGTCGTGCCCGGTCGCCGCGGCGCTTTCCTTGTGGGAATGGCATGTCGTCCAGCCCGCCGCCGAGAAGCATTTCGGCCAGCGCGTGGTGCGGATCGAGCATCTCGGCAGCTATTCGTGCCGCCGCATCTATGGGCGCAGCGCAGGCGACTGGAGCGAGCACGCCACTGCCGATGCCGTGGACATCGCAGGCTTCCGCTTCGCGGACGGAACGAGCGTCAGCGTGATAGAGGATTGGTCGAAGGGCGGGGAGAAGGCCGCGTTCCTGCGCGAGGTGCGCGGCGGGGCGTGCAGGCTGTTCTCGACGGTACTCTCGCCCGACTATAACGCGGCGCACCGCGATCACCTCCACCTCGACGAAGCGGCGCGCGGCGAGATGGGGTGGCGGGTGTGCCGCTGATCTCCCCTCCCGCTTGCGGGAGGGGTCGGGGGCGGGCTTGGCAGATTCGGAGTGGCGCGCGGGACAGCCCCACCCCTGACACCTCCCGCTTGCGGGAGGGGGACCTGGGTCAGCTCGGCAGCGCCGCAGCGTCGACCTTCTCCACCCATTGCGGGAAGAAGGCCGGCTGGCGGTTCGACCAGCCCGACGCGGTCGCCGCGGCTTCGCTGATCGACTGGAGCAGCTTGCGCCGCAGGTCCGGATGCAGATGCGGCAGTGCGGCGGCGGCGCAGAAAGCGCTCGGCAGCCACGGCCGCACCTCGGCGCCGATCAGCCGTTCGTAGAGAAAGCGGAAAGCCGAGAAGCTCGTGATCCTGCCCTGGCCGAGATCGAACGCCGCGATCGTGATCAGCGGGGACATGAACGGCTCGATCGAATCGAGGTCGCTGTCGTCGGGCATCAGCGCGCGGACTTCGTGGAGGCGCTCGTAAATGCGCGCCTGGGCGCGGATGCTAGCGGCCTCGACCACGTCGCGCGACCAGCGCTCGAGCGCATCCTCGCGCTCCAGCCCGATGTCGAGCGAGCGGCGGACATACCGCTGCGTCGCTGCGCTGAACCCCGCGAATTCCTTCATCTCGGCGAGGGTCATCGCACCCTCGGCCGGCTTCATTCTCGACGCCATTCTCCCAACTCCCACCCCACTCAACAAACCCTCCGACAGTCATCATGCGGCAAACTGGTTAACGAGCCGCTGAACGGAGCTGTCTTCCCCGGTTAAGCTTGGAGCGTGTTTGATTCCGCGGGGCAACATAGGTTGCGACGAGCCGAGTCAGCGGCTGTGGAAAAGCGGGACTCGTGCGGCATTTGCGCAACTATGCGCCGGTTCCGGCAACCCGTCGGCTCGTCGCAACGGTTCGTCCCATCGGCAAGCTGCAGGGGTGTACGCCGCCGAATCGATCTGTTTAGTCACGCTCAACCGACGACGTTCCTTGACCGGGGGGTCCATGAATTTCCGTGTACTCGCAGCGCGTTTTGCGCTGGTGGCTGCTTGCGCCCTGATGACCGCCGTGCCTGCCCAGGCGAAGGGTCGGTTCTGGCAGTGCGCGGTGTTCGCCCGCGAGTTTTCCGGCGTCCAGATCCACGGCAATGCCTGGACCTGGTGGAGCCAGGCCGCCGGCCGCTATGCCCGCGGCAACACGCCCCAAGTCGGCGCGGTGATGTCGTTCCAGCGCACCGTGCGCATGCCGCTCGGCCATGTCGCCACTGTCTCGAAGATCGTCAGCGACCGCGAAGTGCTGCTCACGCACGCCAATTGGTCGCGCCCCGGCGGGATCGAGCGCGACGTCCGCGCGGTCGACGTGTCGCCCGAAGGCGACTGGAGCCAGGTCCGCGTGTGGTTCGCGCCCACGGGCGGGCTCGGCACCTCCACCTATCCGGTCAACGGCTTCATCTATGGCGGCGACGCCCCCGCGTTCGATGAGGACAAGGCCTTCGCCCCCTCGCTCGAGCTCGACCTCAGCGATCTCGTGCCCGAGAAGCTCGCCGCCAACGGCGAAGTCGCTCCCGCGGTCGCCGACGCAGGCTAAGCCTTCGGCCTGAAGGCCAGCGCCAGCCCGTTCATGCAATAGCGCTTGCCGGTGGGCGGCGGACCGTCGTCGAAGACGTGCCCCAGATGCCCGCCGCAATTGCGGCACAGCACTTCGGTGCGCGACATCCCCAGCGTATTGTCGGTGCGCGTCACCACGGCGTTCGGCAGCGGGCGATAGAAGCTCGGCCAGCCGGTGCCGCTCTCGAACTTGGTCGACGAGGCATAAAGCGGCTTGCCGCACCCGGCGCAGGCGAAGGTGCCGGTGCGATGCTCCTTGTTGAGCGGGCTGGTGAAGGCGCGCTCGGTATCGGCGTGGCGCAGCACGCGATAGGCGGCAGGCGAGAGCCGCTTGCGCCACTCGGCATCGCTCAGCTTGAACGGGAAGTCGGGCAGCGGCGCCGCGCCGGCCGGCGCGCCGCCGCCCGCCGCGGTGAGCACGCCGAGCCCGGCGACGGTGAGGAAGGTGCGGCGATCGGTGGTCATGGGCGGAATGTGGGGACGACGCGCGCGCGCCTCAATAGTGGCTGAGTTCGACCGCCATCTTCTTGTACCCGTGGACGAAGCACGCCGCGACGCGCTCGGGCTCGCGCAACACGTTCGCCCGCAGCCGCCGCTTTGCCATTTCCTCCATCAGCACGCCGATCTGCAGCTCGGCGAGCCGCGCGCCGACGCAGCGATGGATGCCGTGCCCGAACGCCAGATGTCGCCGCGCATTCTCGCGATCGACGATGATCCGGTCGGCGTCCGGGAAGATGCTCTCGTCGCGATTGGCCGAGAGGAACCACAGCACGAGCTTGTCGCCTTCGCGGATGCTGTGGCCTTCCAGCTCGCTGTCCTGCGTCGCGGTGCGGCGCATGTGCGCGAGCGGGGTCTGCCAGCGGATGATCTCCTGGCATGCGTTCTGGATGAGGCCCGGATTTGCCTCCAGCTTCGCGCGCTCCTCGGGAAACTGCTCGAGCGCCCAGGCGCACGCGCTCATCGAATTGCGCGTCGTGTCGTTGCCGCCGACGATCAGCAGGATCAAATTCCCGAGGAACTCGTACTGGTCCATCTCCGACATCGCGTCCGAATGGATCATCATCGAGATCAGGTCGGGCGTCGGCTCCTTGCCGAGCTTGGCGTTCCACAGGTTGCCGAAATAGGCGGCGCATTCGAACAGGATCTGGCGCCGCTCTTCCTTCCGCACCGGATCCTTGGCGATCTCGATGTCGCCCGCCCAGTCGGACCAGTAAGTGAGCTTGCGCCGCTCCTCCCACGGAAAGTCGAACAGGATCGCGAGCATCTGCGTGGTGAGCTCGATCGAGACGCGGTCGACCCAGTCGAACTCCTCCCCCACGGGCAACGAATCGAGGATCTCGGCGGTGCGCGCGCGGATATTCTCGCTCATCCGCACCATCTCGCTCGGCGTGAAGGCGGGGGCGACGGTGCGGCGCTGGCCGGTATGCTTGGGCCGGTCCATCGCGATGAACATCGGCATCCGGATATCGCCTTCCATCAGGTCGGCGATGGTGATCCCGCCGGCCTGCGACGAATAGAGATCGGGCAGCGATTCGACCTGGACGATCGGCTTGTACGACGCGATCGACCAATAGGGGCCGAAGTCGCTGTTCTCGCAGCGGTGGACGCCCCCGGCCGCGCGCAGCGCCCGGAACGGCGCCTGCCAGACATCGTCGCGATAGAGCTCCGGGCGGCTCACATCGAGCGGATCGACTGGCCGTGCGGATGCCGAATCGGGCGCGATCGTCGCCATGCTGCTTCTCCTCTGCGGGAAGGAGACTGCTAACTGACAATCATGTCAATAGCTACGGCGCCGGGATCGCGGCCACCGTCTCTTCCGCTGTCTCGCGCAGCCTGCTTTTGCGCTTGGGACTGCCCGATTTGAGCACTCCGCGTCGGAACAGCCGCGCCGCGATGCTCACCGTGATCGCCACCCACAAGGCCTGCCAGCCGAGCGCGAGCAGATGCGGCCAGATCTCGGGGAAGTTGGCGGCGCGCGCGGTCATGGCCAGCGGCGAGCTGAACGGGAAGATCTCCGCCACCCGCGCGATCCAGCTCTCGGGATGCCCGGCGGCAAACGATGCGAGGCCGAACATGCCGAACTGGAAGATCGTGATCGGCAGCGACAGCATCTGGATCTCGCGCTGCGATCCCATTTGCGAGCCGAGCCCGAGATAGATCGCGCTCTGGAGCAGATAGGCCATCGCGAAATAAAGGAGGAACAGCACGCCGAACAGCGGCCCAACGGCAGTCCCGAGCTCGCCCAGCCACGCCATCACGCTCGGCGGCGCGATCCGCGGCAGGTTGACGAACAGGGTTCCCCAGAAGGCGACGAAGAGCAGCGCCGATCCGAAGGTGCCGAGCAGCTTGCCGAAGAACACGCTCTCGAGCGGAACGGCGGCTGCGAGCACTTCGATCACCTTGTTCGATCGCTCCTCGGCCATCGCGCCCACCGCCTGGCCCGAGAGCATCAGCGTGAGGAAGAAGATGCCGAGCGTGGCGAGATAGCCCGCCTGGCCGCGCCCGCTCGTCGAAGTGGTCTCGCGCGCGAAGACTTCGAAATCGGGTTTCTCGACCGGCGCGACGGCGCCGGCCTTCTCGTAACGCATCGTCTGCGTCGCCAGCGTCGAGAGATAGACCGCGTCCGAATAGCTGTCCGCCGCGCGCAGCACATGCGGACGCTCGAACGGGCCGTAGAGCACCGCGACTGCTTCGAAATCCTGGTCGTCGAAGAGCTTGCGTGCCTGCGCGGCGCCGTCGCCGGCGGGCGACTGGATCACCAGTTCGGGGCGCGGGCGCGTGAAGAGGCGGCGCAGCTCCCGATCGGCGGCCTTCACTGCCTGGGCGTGCTCGGGCGGCGTGATCACGACGATTCGCTGCCGGTCCTCGCCGCCCTGCATCGCAGTCGAGGCGCTGAGACTGCCGATCGCACCGAACCCGATCATCAGGAGCGGGCTCAGCAGGAAGAGCAGGAAGGTCGGCGTCATCACCATCGCCCGCAGGTCGCGCCGCGCGATGGTGAGCGCCTGGCGCAGGCCGTGCGCGAAGTTGCTCATGCCGCCTGCTCCTGATCCTGCGCCAGCGCCTCGGCGCCGACGATCTTGACGAAGGCGTCGTGCAGCCCGGGCCGCTCGATCGACAGGCCCGAAACGCCGTAGCCGCCGTCGATCAGCTTGACGAGCAGGCCTTCGATGCCTTCGCGCGGCACGGTGAAGCGCCAGCTCCCGTTCTCGCGCACGGCATCGGTGGGCAGCAGCGCGCCAGCGCCGTCGACATTATGATGCGGCGTATAATGCGCCGTCATCGGCAGCAGCGCGCGCGCGTCGTTCACCGTGCCCTCGAAAAGCACCTTGCCGCGCGCAATGATCGACAGCCGGTCGCACAGACGTTCCGCGTGGGCCATCACGTGGGTCGAGAAGAGGATCGTTGCGCCCCGGTCGCGCTCGGCGCGGATCAATTTCTCCAGCTTCTCCTGATTGACCGGATCGAGGCCCGAGAACGGCTCGTCGAGCACGAGCAGATCGGGCTGGTGTACGACCGATCCCAGGAGCTGGACGAGCTGCGCCATGCCCTTGGAGAGCTTGCGTATCTTGTCGTCGGCGGCATGGCCGAGCCCGGCGGTTTCGAGCAGCTCGCCTGCGCGCTTGCGCCCGGTCGCCCAGGGCAGTCCGCGCAGCGCGCCGAGAAAGGCGATCGCTTCGCGGCACTTCATGTTGGGATAGAGCCCGCGCTCTTCTGGGAGATAGCCGACGCGGTCGCTCGCCTCGCGCGGGTGTTCGAAACCGAGCAGCGTGCGCGCGCCTTCCTCGGGCTCGATGATTCCGAGCAGCATGCGCAAGGTCGTCGTCTTGCCCGCGCCGTTCGGGCCGAGCACGCCATAGACGAGCCCCTTGGGCACGGCGATCGACACGCCGTCGACCACGCGCCGTCCGCCGAAATATTTGACGAGGCCCTCGGCGCTTACCGCCAGCTCGCTGCTCAAATGGAGGTCCCTCCCATGTCGAAACCGTGGTAGCGGCGGGTGATGTACGAAGGCAAGCCACTGACAGGCTTAATCAAGGCCAAAGCAGCGGAAATCGGGTTCGCCGCCTGCGGAATCGCGCGCGCCGACGCCGCGCCGAGGGCCGGCGAGCGGCTGCGGCAATGGCTGGACGAGGGCCGCCACGGCTCGATGATCTGGATGGAGGAGCGCGCGCATCACCGCGAGAGCCCGGCGGGGCTGTGGCCCGAGGTCAGGTCGGTGATCGCGCTCGGCATGAGCTACGCGCCCGCCGGCGACCCGCTCGCGCTGGCGGGAGAGGGCGAGATCGGGCGAATCTCGGTCTATGCGCAGGGCGCCGATTATCACGACCTGATCAAGCGCAAGCTCAAGGAGCTCGGGCGCTGGCTCGTCGGCGTCGCGCCGGCGGATCCCGGTTCGGGGGCCGGGACAGGGATCAAGGTGTTCGTCGACACTGCGCCGGTGATGGAGAAGCCGCTGGCCGAAGCCGCGGGGCTCGGCTGGCAGGGCAAGCACACCAACCTCGTCAGCCGCACGCATGGCAGCTGGCTGTTCCTCGGCGCGATCT
>JAEWCK010000097.1 GCA_023390675.1 Pseudomonadota bacterium | reverse complement strand
AGCGTGCCCTGCGGCCCGCGCAGCACCTCCACCCGGTCGACGTCGACGAAATCGAAGGTCGATGCGCCGATGCGGCCGATATAGACCTGGTCGACATAGAAGCCGACTCCCTGCTCGATCCCGTCGTTGGTGAGCCCGAACGGCGCGCCGAGCCCGCGGATGTTGATCGCCGAGTTGCGCGGGTTGCTCGAGAAGAATTGCAGCGCGGGCTGCGATTGCTGGAGCTTGTTGAGGTTGTAGGCGCCGGTCTTCTCAATCTCCTCGCCGCCGACGACCGAGAGCGCGATCGGCACTTCCTGCACCTTCTCTTCGCGGCGGCGCGCCGTGACGACGATCTCGCCCGAATCCTGCACGTTCTGCCCATCCTGCGCATCGTCGGCGACAGGCTTCGCGACGGGCGGGTCCTCACGCGCCGGAGCGGCGGCGGCCAGCGACGTGCTGGCAAGAAGCATCAGCGAAAGCGAAGCAAGGCTCATCTGCATCCCCTTTGAAGTGACGCAGCTAAATCTCCATCATTTTAGTGGATATTATCGAGCAAGGAGATGTTTAGCCAGCCGAAGCCGCAGTTGCGCGGCGCGCCTGCGCCTCGCTTCGACCAGACTTGAAAGCGCGAACGAGCTTCACAATCTCCGGATCACGCGGCGCTCATCCGAGGCCGCGGACCGGCCTCGCGGAATTCCGGACGCCGGAAAGTGCTGTGTTCAATTCGCTCATTGGAGGCTTTGAAAGATGCGTCAGTTCGATTTCACTCCCTTCCGCCGCTCGACCATCGGGTTCGACCGCCTCTTCGACTTGCTCGAAGCCAGCGCGCGTCAGCAGGCGTCGGAAAACTACCCTCCCTTCAACCTCGAGAAGGTCGCGGACGACCGCTACCGGATCACGATCGCCGTCGCCGGCTTCAAGCCCGACGAGATCGACATCACCGCGCAGCAGAACCTGCTGCTCGTCTCGGGAAAGAAGGCCGGCGAGAACGAGAACAACCAGGGCGCGTACCTGCATCTCGGCATCGCCAATCGCAGCTTCGAGCGTCGATTCGAGCTCGCCGACTTCGTGCGGGTCGAGCGCGCGGATCTCTCGGAGGGCCTGCTCGTGATCGAGCTTGTTCGCGAGATCCCCGAAGCGATGAAGCCCAAGAAGATCGCCGTGAACGGTAGCGCCGCGCCCGGCGCGATCGAGCATCGCGAAGCCGACGCAGCCTGAGGCACCACGGCTCGCGGCGTCTTCCTCCCTTTGGATGCCGCAGCAGAGGCGCTCGGACCAGTGGTCCGGGCGCCTTTTGCCTGCGTCAATAGTAGCTGCCTGTCTTCAGGCAGGTTTGCCACTTGCGGTACGCGCGCATCTTGCAGGTCGAATCCGAGCAGAGCGCCTGGTCCGCATACCATTTGTCTTCGCACTGCTTGGCGAAGCGCGACTTCGGAGCGGTGCTCGCCGCGGGAGTCGATTTCCCGATCGGCTTAGGAGCGGAGGCGGCGGGCTTGCCCGCCGGTGCAGGCGGCTTGTAGCCTACCGGGCGCGGCCCGCCTGCGGCAACGAGAAGGTCGACGATCCTCGGCACGGTGATCCCGGAATCGACGGGCGTGAATCCCATGTTCGACTTGATTCCCGGATTCGCCCCGCGGCGAAGCAGCTCCTTGACCATGTCGAACCGGTTGTTGCTCGCAGCGGTGTGCAGCAGCGTGTAGCCATCGTCGTCCTGATAATTGACCGGAAAGCCGGCGTCGAGCACGGCGAGCACCGCCGCATCGTCGCGCACTTCGAGCGCGTGATACGCCTCGCGATATTGCTGCTTCAGCTGGTCGTCGCTCTGCGCGAGGGCCACCACGCCCAGAACCAGCGACAATCCTGCGATCAATGTCATCAACCAACGCACGCGCTTCCCCCTAATCGTCCGGAGCTCCAGAAAAACGATTAATATGGGAAAGCAACAGCTTATGAAACTGCCTTAAGAGGCATGTCGTTGGCGTCAGGGTCGGCCGGCACCGATCAGCCAAGGCTTGACGCTCCCCGTCGGCCGCGGCTTACCATCGAGCCGCTCGGCGCGCAGGATCTTGACCGGCTGGAGGATCATCTGTCCGCGCATCGCGTCGCGCCCGCCGCCGGTGGGCATCGCGAGGATCCGCTTCACCACGTCCATCCCCTGCACGACATGCCCAAACGCCGCGAAGCCGCGGTCGCCGCCATGCGCATCGAGAGAAGGATTGGCGCCGACCATGATCGAGAAATTGCCTGTCGCCGAATCGGGGTTGGGCCCGTGCGCCATCGAAACTGCGCCGTCGATGTGCCTGAGCCCGGTGACGTTGGTCTGCTCGAGCGGCAGCGAAGGCAGCATCCGCCGCGCATCGGTGCCGATCCCGCCCTGGATGAAACCGAGCTTCGGGTCGGCCTTGCGCCGGGCCGAACGATAGAATTGCGTCCCCTCCAACCGCCCGTCATCGACATAGGCCATGAAGTTCGCGACGGTCTTCGGCGCATGCGCGGCGTCGAGCGCAAGCACGATGTTGCCGGCGCTCGTCACGATCCGCACGCGCACCACCGGCTGCGCGGCGGCGGGGACGAGCGTCAGCAGGGCAGCAAGACAGGCCAGCAGAAACCGCATCGTCAGACCAGGCGCGACTGGCGGACTGCCGCTTCGATGAAGCTCGCGAAGAGCGGGTGCGGATCGAACGGTTTGGACTTGAGTTCGGGGTGGAACTGCACGCCGACGAACCAGGGGTGGTCGGGCCGCTCGACGATCTCGGGCAGCGTCCCGTCGGGCGACATGCCCGAGAAGACTAGCCCGCCCTTTTCGAGCATCGGCACGTACGCCGTGTTCACTTCGTAGCGGTGGCGGTGGCGCTCGCTGATCTGGTC
>JAEWCK010000079.1 GCA_023390675.1 Pseudomonadota bacterium | reverse complement strand
AGCGTGCCGAGCGTGCGCGAATGGCCGTTCGAGATCGCATTGCCGAACAGCCCGCCCGCGGCCGCGCCGACCACCAGCCCGGTGGTGCCGTCGCTCCGTTTGCAATAATATTGGCCGTTGCTGCCGCGATAGACGCGGTCCTGCTCGGTCAGCACGCGATCGCGATAGCCCGGCGGCGGCGCGCGATAGTCGCGGACCGGATCGTAATATTGATCGTCGAGCGGATCGGGGCCGCGGTCGTCATAGGCCATTCCGCCGCGCGGGGGCGGGGGAGGCGGATAGCCGCCGCCATTGCCGATGCGCGAGCGATACGCGCGGTAGCGCTCGATCGCATCCTGGAACGCCTGGTACTCGCGATCGAAGCGCTGCTGCGCCTGATCGAACCGCATCTCCTCGTCCTGCGTGGCGCCATAAGCCGGCGCGCGCTGCGCCGCGGCCGGGGACGCCACTGCGAGGCTGGCCGCGGCGAGCGCGGCGAGGCTGATCAACTGCTTCATGGATTCACTCTCCTTCCCACCGGGCCGTACGGCCGGGAGGTGGAAACGTTCCGGAAATGGGCGTGAAGCGAAGGCGCGCGCCGCGAATGTTCACTAATGTTCACACTAAGGACTATAGTGCGCCGCCACTTGCTGCATTGCAGCATATGGCTCATATCGGAGCGATGAAGTTGCGCAACGAAACCGATTCCGCCGCCGCGCCGGTCAACACCACGCCGATGGTGCTGGAGGCGATCGTCCGCCTCAAATGCCTCTCCGCGACGTACAACCGCACGCGGATGATCCTGGCGCCGCACATCCTCTATACCCGCCACGGCGCGCTCCATGTCGATGCTGTGACCGTCTCGAAGGAAGGCATGCTGCCGCGCGAGGAGAAAGTGGGCACGTTCAAGCTCGATGGACTGAAGGAGCTGACGCTGCTCGAGCGCGGCTTCTCGATCAGCGGCCTGTTCGACGCGGGGGCGGAGAAATATGCCGGCGAGACGCTGATGGCGGTGCTGCCGGCGGAGGATTCGGCGGGCTGAGGCCGAGGAAGGGAAGGACTCGTCCATCGACGAGTCTATTTCAGACGATTTCCTACATTGGAAGGGATCATAGCGCTTCGACCGGTACGCCGAGTTGAAGCGCGGCGTCGGCCATGCGCTGGTCGAGCGTTACGAGCGCGAAGCCGCCATCGCTGGCGATGGCGAGGTGCAACGCATCGCCGGCGCGCAAATTCAACTCATGCTGGGCGGCGAAGCGCGCCGCGGCTTCGAAATGGTCTTCGGCGACCGCCAGAGTCGGCAAGCTGGTATTGGTGAGGATCGCGAAAGCGGCGAGCGCCTCAGCACGCGCTTCTAGCGTGATGTCCCCGGAGCGCAGCTTGACCGACAGCGCGCTGGACACCTCGGTATGGGTCCAGTCGCTGATAAAGATCGTTCCGGGCTCCTGTCCACGCAGCCAGGCGTTCACGCCTGGCGTAGCGGGTTCGCGCGTCAGCACGGCGACCAGCGCCGAAGTGTCGATATAGAAGCTCAATAGCGTGCGTCGTCGCGCATGCGGCGGATGAACTCGCCCGCCTGCTCCTGCATCGGCATCCTTGCCTGAAGGCGCTCGAGCATGTCGACATCGACGGGCTCCCACTCGCGTTCGCGCTCGGGCGGGACAAGCCGCGCGGCGGGCTTGCCGCGGCGGACGATCTCGATGCTCTCGCCCGCTTCGACCCGATCGACGATCTCACTGAGGCGCGCCTTGGCGTCGGCTAGATTGATACGTTCCATGGCGGGGCGGGGCTCCTGACTAGGTAGGTGACTATATCAGGTCCGCTTAAACTATTGAAGGGGCAGCGCGAAGCATCAAGTGTTCACAAAGCAGCAGCGATTCTGCGCGGTAGGTCCGCAAGGCGAGTGACTACGCGATTCCGATAGTCACCGCATACCTTAGCGACGATGTGTCCAAACCTACGATCACATCGCCAGAGTTCGGCGTGAGGAAGGTAGAGCAGGTGAAAGAGATCGCCGAACGCACCACGTTCTGGCTCGTGACCATCTCCGTGCACACCTATCGCCTGTTCAACAAGAATTTTATACGCCTCGAAGAACAAACCTAGCGTTGGAATTTTTATAAGGGAGTTAGCATCGCTGAAAATTTGTTCATAGTTACTGTCCTGCGAAAATTCCGGTAGAGTTTCACGCGCCTGTCGCACCAACTCCAAAATTAGATATCGCGAAGTTATATCGATCAGCCCGGGTGATTGATCGCGGACTTCTCGAGGGTCAAGAAGGTCTAGTTTTCGTCTCATCTCGACAAGCGATCTTTGGACAACATCGCCAACGGAAGATATCCATGTAGGAAATTCTTGATCGTCATTGATATCGCTGAAATACGCCCGAGCAAAAGCAGTCGGGCGAGCGATAGCTGAAAACATCCGCCGCGAACCTTCAGCGGATGAGGTTTTACCTTGCAATGTGGGAACAATTGCTCTCGCAACATCCTTTCTATCCAGCTTATACCGAGATGCGACGGCCTCTATAATAGCTGGAGACAGTACATCAAATTTGACCTTCCGCGCTTTCGCTTCCGCAGATCGTCGTTCGCTCCTATTCCTGAAGGTTCTGTTGGCCAACTCGGTTTCAAGTTGAGCCTCAAGCGTTGCTTTCAGGTCGCCCAGATCGTGCGATGCACCAGGATGCCATTCCGACACATAGGAAAGAGGCTTGGGTCCATGTTGCGTGTTGTCAAACCGTGCGGATGCCATGATGTCCTGCGCGATTGACCGCATTGGCCAATAAAATGCTTTTGTGCCACATAGCTGTTCAACTGCTTGGGCTTTCGACTGCGTGGTGTCAGGAAACTGCGGATCAAACTGAAATAGCTCACTAAGAACAACCATAGAGTGAGCGAACTCTATTTTTCCGGCTGCCTTGAGAGCAATCAAATCTTCAAAGATCTTAGTAGTTTCTGGGTTGCCCTTACCGCGAATGACGTCTCCGAACCTAGAATAGTCCGAAGTGTCCAGGTAGATCAGCAATGGCCTCTCTGTTTTCAGCCTCACATCACCCCGCTGTCACAAAACTATCCATCACTCGCTTCCGCCCGGCCTGTTCGAAGTCGATCTCGAGCTTGTTGCCCTCGATTTCGGCGATCGTGCCGTAACCGAACTTCTGGTGGAACACGCGCAGCCCTATTGACAGGTCCTCGCGCGGCTTGGCGCCGAAGCTCACGGCGCTCGCGCGGCTTTCCAGCACGCGGGCGGGTTCGCGGGTGAAGGTTCGGCTCTGGAAGCCGCCGCCGGGGTTCTTCATGTCGACGCCCGCGGCGCGCTGCCAGCCGGGGCCTCGGCCGGTGCCTCTCGACACGTCCGCGAAGGGGTCCGAGCGTTCGGACCAATTGGCCTGCCACAGGCTGGCGCCGCCGGTCATCGTCGATTCCTCGTCGGTGTGCGCGGCGGGCAGCTCGGCGATGAAGCGGCTGGGGATGCTGCTCGTCCACTGGCCGTAGATGCGGCGGTTGGCGGCGTGGAGGATGAACGCCTTCCGGCGCGCGCGGGTGATCGCGACATAAGCGAGGCGGCGTTCCTCCTCGAGCGAGGCGAGGCCGCCCTCGTCGAGCGCGCGCTGCGAGGGGAACAGGCCTTCCTCCCAGCCGGCGAGGAACACGGTGTCGAATTCGAGACCCTTGGCGGCGTGGATCGTCATGATCGTCACCTTGGCCTCGTCGGCCTGGGCCTCGTTGTCCATCACGAGGGAGACGTGCTCGAGGAAGGCGCCGAGCGTTTCATATTCCTCCATCGCGCGGACGAGCTCGTTCAGATTCTCCAGCCGCCCGGCGGCCTCTGCGGTGCGGTCGGCCTGCCACATCGCGGTGTAGCCGCTCTCGTCGAGGATGATGCGCGCGAGCTCGGGATGAGGGAGCGTGTTCCCCATGTCGCGCCAGCGGGCGATGTCGGCGACGAGGTTGCCGAGGCTGCGGCGGGCCTGCGGAGTCAGCTCGTCGGTATCGAGGATGCGCGCGGCGGCGATGGTGAGCGGCGCGTCCGCGGCGCGGGCATATTGGTGGACCTTCGCCAGCGCCTTGTCGCCGAGGCCGCGCTTGGGGACATTGACGATGCGCTCGAACGCCAGGTCGTCGGCGGGCTGCGCGACGACGCGGAGATAGGCGAGCGCGTCGCGGATCTCGGCGCGTTCGTAGAAGCGGAAGCCGCCGATGATGCGATAGGGCAGGCCGATCGCGATGAAGCGGTCCTCGAACTCGCGGGTCTGGTGCTGCGCGCGGACGAGGATCGCCATGTCGTCGAGCGACTTGCCGCCGCGCTGGAGGCCCTCGATCTCCTCGCCGACGCGGCGCGCTTCCTCGGGGCCGTCCCAGATGCCGAGCACCTTGACCTTCTCGCCCTCGTCCTTCTCGGTCCAGAGCGTCTTGCCGAGGCGGCCGCCATTGTTGGCGATCACCCCCGAGGCGGCGGCGAGGATGTGGGGCGTGCTGCGATAATTCTGCTCGAGGCGGATGACCTTCGCGCCGGGGAAGTCCTTTTCGAACTTGAGGATGTTCTCGACCTGCGCGCCGCGCCACGAATAGATCGACTGGTCGTCGTCGCCGACGCAGCAGATGTTGCGGCGTTCTTGAGCAAGAAGCCTGAGCCAGAGATACTGGACGGCGTTGGTGTCCTGATATTCGTCGACGAGGATGTAGCGGAAGCGCTGCTGATAGGTTTCTAGCACGTCGCGGTGGGTCTTGAGGATCACCAGCATGTGGAGGAGCAGGTCGCCGAAATCGCAGGCGTTGAGGGTGCGGAGGCGCTCCTGATATTGCGCGTAGAGCTGGGCGCCGCGGCCATTGGCGTAGCGCTCGGACTCGCCCGCGCCGATGTCGGCGGGAGTCAGCCCCTTGTTCTTCCATTCGTCGATCAGGCCGCCCAGCTGGCGCGCGGGCCAGCGCTTCTCGTCGAGATCGGCGGCGGTGATGAGCTGCTTCAGGAGCCGCATCTGATCGTCGGTGTCGAGGATGGTGAAGTTGGACTGGAGCCCGACGAGCTCGGCGTGGCGGCGGAGCATCTTGGCACCGATCGCGTGGAAGGTGCCGAGCCACGGCATGCCCTCGACCGCCTGGCCGACGAGACGGCCGACCCGCTCCTTCATCTCGCGCGCGGCCTTGTTGGTGAAGGTGACGGCGAGAAGCTCGGAGGGGTAGGCGCGGCGGGTCCAGAGCAAATGGGCGAGGCGCGCGGTGAGCGCGGCGGTCTTGCCGGTACCCGCGCCGGCAAGGACGAGGACGGGGCCTTCGGTAGTGAGCACCGCCTCGCGCTGGGGGGCGTTGAGGCCGCTCAAATAAGGTGCGTCGGGCGGAGTCTCGGCGGGCAGGGTCATCGGCGAACAGGTAGGGAACAGGGGAGGCGGGGGCAAGCGATTGGTGAAACGCGCGGTTCCGGGTTAAGCTGCTTGCAGGGCGCGCCACGACTCGCAAGAAGTCGTCTTCATCCTGGCAAATAGTGGGGGGCACTATGGCCGAAGACACCGTCGACGAAGGCGCCGATATCCAGGACTTCATCCTCGCCCGCGAGCTGGCCGAGGTCTATCTGCTGCTCGATCACATCTCGGCCAACCAGACCAAGACGATCCCCGCGATCCTGCCCGACGAGCCGGTGTTCGGCACGGCGGACGAGCAGCTCAGGAAAAGCTGGATCGAGCAGGTGTGCGAGATCGCCTGGCCGCCCAAGGAAAAGACCACGCCGCGCGAGGACGCGCACAACGCCGCCAAGCTGATCCGCGCCAAGGACGTGCTCAACAACAAGGCGTATCCGGCGACGGGGGCGACGATCGCCTTCACCGTGATGATGGCGGGCGAGGCCGAGGACGCGATCAAGCTGCCCTTCTGGCGGCGCTGGCTGATCCGGCTGGCGGGGTTCAGCCCCGACGCGCGGCGGCGGCGCGAGATCGGCGGCGGCGACAGCGGCTGGGCGAACCAGCGCGCGCCTTCGCGCGGCGGCCTCGCGGCGCGCGCCTATCCCAACCTCGCGACGAGCGCGTCCTTCTATCGCTTCGCGATGTACCTGATCCTCGTGCTGCTCGTCGGCTGGCTGATGATGACGTGCTTCCTTTCGTGGGATGTCGCGACGGGGAGCGCGCTGCTCAACCGATACAACAGCCTCGACGCGCGGATCGTCGACCTGCGCAAGGGGACGGTGAAGCCCGACGGGGCGACGCCGAGCCCGACCGCGACGGTGGTGGTGGTGGCAAGCCCGGCGCCCTCGCCGGTGGCGACGCCCACGCCGACCGCGACGCCATCGGGCAAGCCCTCGCCGACCGCGACGCCGACTCCCGGGACGGCCGCGGATCGCGCGAGCAAGAGCGATGTCGAGAAGGCGATCGACCAGCAGCAGGCGGCGTCGATCAATTTGCGCAAATGGCTCGATTCGGGCGGATGGGTACGGAACTGGCTGATCCACCGGATGGGCGGCGGCAATTGGGACACTGCGAGGGCCACCGGGGAGCTGGCCGAGGCGCGGCGGACCAACCTGCACGTCGAATGGGCCGGCGTGGCGCTCGGCATCCTCGCCAATTCGATCCTGCCGATCTTCTACGGACTGCTGGGTGCGGGCGCGGCGGTGGTGCGGATCGTATCGGCCAAGATGCGCGACAGCACGCTTTCGCCGCGCGACATCGTGCTGGCCTATGTCCGGCTGGCATTGGGCGCCGTGATCGGCGCGTGCATCGGGCTGTTCGTAACGCCCGACGGGAGCGTATCCTCGTCGCAACCGGGGCTATTGGGGCCGGTGCACCTCTCGGCCTCGGCTTTGTGCTTCATCGCGGGGTTCGGCGTGGAGGGCGTGTTCCAGGCATTCGAGTCGCTGATCCAGCGGATGTTCAACCTCGAGCCGACCAAGACGCCGACGCCGGGCATTACGCCCGGACCGGCGCCGACTCCGACGCAAGTGGTGGTGATGCCGGTGCCGGCACCTCCGCCGCCGCCACCGCCGAAGCCGTAACAAAAGCGTCATTGCGCTGTCACACGTGGCGGGCAGTGCCCGGACACCATGGCATCGCTCGCGATAGATCAAGCCCCGCCGGCGGAAACGCCGACGACGCCCCGTTTCGACTACAAGACGCACCCTCTGGCCAAGCTGCTGTTCGCGGCGATCCTGGTCGGCGGGCTGGCGTTCGCGGGGTGGAGCGTGCTCAGCGACACGCGCGGCGTGGGCGAGGAGCTCGCGATGGGCGTGTTCCTGTTCCTCGGGCTGGCGCTGCTGATCGCATTGGGCTTCGAGTTCGTGAACGGCTTCCACGATACTGCCAACGCCGTCGCGACGGTGATCTACACCAATTCGATGCCCGCCCATTTTGCAGTCGTGTGGTCGGGGTTCTGGAACTTCCTCGGCGTGATGGTCTCGTCGGGCGCCGTCGCCTATTCGATCATCACGCTGCTGCCGGTCGACCTGATCCTCAACGTGGGGAGCGCGGCGGGGTTCGCGATGATCTTCTCGCTGCTGCTCGCGGCGGTGCTGTGGAATCTCGCCACCTGGTATGTCGGGCTGCCCAATTCGTCGTCGCACACGCTGATCGGATCGGTGCTCGGGGTCGGCTTCGCCAACCAGCTGATCGCGGCGGGATCGCGCGGCGGCACCGCGGGGGTCGACTGGAGCCAGGCGACCAAGATCCTCACCGGCCTCTGGATGGCGCCGCTGATCGGCTTCTTCGCGGCGCTGCTGCTGCTTCTCGTGATGCGCGCGGTGCTGCGCAACCCGCGGCTCTATCAGGCGCCGATGCCCAACACGCCGCCGCCCCGGGGCATCCGCGCGATGCTCATCTTCACCTGCACCGCAGTCTCGTTCAGCCACGGCTCGAACGACGGCCAGAAGGGCATGGGGCTGATCATGCTGATCCTGATCGGCTGCGCGCCCACCGCCTATGCGCTCAACCGCACGCTGCCGGCGAGCGCGACGCCGGCGTTCGTCCAGACCGCGAACGTCGCGACGCGGACCTTCGACACGTACGCCGGCGGCTTGCCCGACATGGCGCCCGATCAGGCGCGCGGGGTGCTCACCCGGGCGCTCCAGCAGCGCGAGGCCGAAGGGCCGCAGGTGTTCGCGGCGCTCGAAAGCGTGTCGAAGGATCTCACCCAGCGCGTCGCCAGCTACGGCTCGCTGAGCAAGGTGCCCGCCGAGGCGACCTCGAACGTGCGCAACGACATGTATCTGGTGCTCGACACGACGCGGCTCGCGATCAAGAAGCCTGACGGCTTCCAGCCCGCCGAGCTGAAGGCGCTCAAGGATTACGGGTCGAGCCTCGAGGCCGGCACACGCTTCATCCCGCTCTGGGTGAAGATCGTCGTCGCGCTGGCGCTCGGACTCGGCACGATGATCGGCTGGAAGCGGATCGTGGTCACCGTGGGCGAGAAGATCGGCAAGCAGCACATGACCTATGGCATGGGCGCATCGGCCGAACTGGTCGCGGCGGGAACGATCCTCGCGGCGGACCGCTTCGGGCTGCCGGTGTCGACCACGCATATCCTCTCCTCGGGCGTCGCCGGCGCTTCGGTGGCGAGCGGGGCGGGGCTGCAGGCGCGCACCGTGGGCCATCTTGCGCTCGCCTGGCTGCTGACGCTGCCCGCGGCGATGGCGCTGTCCGGCGCGCTCTACTGGCTGATGCTGACGGCCGTGAAGGCGTTCGGCGCGGCGTGATCCCTCAGCGCGGCGTGAACTTCTGCACGCGCTGGCCGGCGGCGTCGACGACGTAGAGATTGCCGGTCTTGTCCGCCGCGATGTCGTGCGCGGTGCGGAACTGGCCGTCATAGGGGCCGATCCGGCCGAAGCGCTCGATGAGCTTGCCGTCGAGCGATACCACCGCGACGCCGTCATGGTCCGGACCGCTCTTCGGCAGCGTGCCGCCGTCGGCGATCGCCATGCGGCCGCCGGGGAGCATCGCGAGACCGTAAGGGCGGCCGATGCCTTCGGATTTCCACTCGGCGAGATATTTGCCCTCGGGTGTGAAGAGCTGGACTCGATCGTTGATCCGGTCGGCGACATAGACGCGGCCCTGCGCGTCGATCGCGAGCGCGTGGGGGATGTTGAACTGGCCGGGGCCGGTGCCGCGCGATCCCCATTCGAACTGGAAGCTTCCGTCGGCGGCGAACTTCATCACGCGCGAATTGCCGTAGCCGTCGCTGACGTAGAAGCTGCCGTCGGCGAGCACCGCGACATCAGTCGGCCGATCGAAATGCGCGGCGTCGGCGCCCGCAACGCCGCGCTCGCCGAGCGTGCGGAGGAGCTTGCCCTCAGCGTCGAACTCGAAGACCTGGTTGAGCGCGGTGTCGGTGAGCCAGACATGATCGCGCGCGTCGATCGTCAGGCCGTGCGGGGCGACGAATATGCTCGCTCCCCATTCGCGGAGCAGCTTGCCGGTCTTGCCGTCGAACAGCTCGAGCACGGGCTCGGCGATCATGGCCTTGGGATCGGCACCCGGCCTGCCACGGTGGAAGACGAGGACTTCGCCGCGTGAGTTTACCGCGACGCCCGAGCAGGGGCCGAGGACGCGGCCTTCGGGGAGGAGCGGCCAGCCGTGGACGACGGCATAGTGGCGCTCGGCGGGCGCGGCGGCGAGGAGGAGCGTGAGGGGAAGGGCGAATGCCGCGACGTGCAAGGGTCTCATCGCGTCCTCCGCATGTTCTTAGGTCACGAGTTGTGACGAAGCTGTCACGTAAGGCAAGCAAAAGCCCTCCCCCTCGATGGGGGAAGGTTGGGTGGGGGTGATCTCACCTCGAGGCGAAAATTATCTGGAGGAGAGGTCACCCTCATCCCTCCCACGCCCTTCGGACGCGGGCCCCTCCCTTCCCCCATCAAGGGAGAAGGGAAGAAAGAGTCAAACCCGCGAGACGCAGCTTTCCAGCGCGTGCGCGGCGACTTCGAGGCTGAGCTTGAAGCCGTCCGTGTCGGCGCGGAGGTCGGCCTTCACGTGATCCATGGGGTTCCACAGCGCGACGGCCGCGCCCGCGAGCAGCGCGAAGACCACCGACCAAGCCAGACGCCGTGCCGCCGATTCGCGCATTGCCGCTCTCCCTTTGAACGGCGCGTTCGATACGCCTGGGAAACTGTCGGCCGGATGAACGGGCTTTCCCTGCGCGGACGCTTCTCGCATAGGGAGCGCGAGGGGAGTGGGAACCTATGAAAGCAACCGCGCCGGCCGCATCGCATCGCCGCATCCTGTTCGCGAGCCTGGTGGGTACCTCGGTCGAGTTCTACGATTTCTACATCTTCGCGACCGCGACCGCTCTGGTGTTCGGCGACCTGTTCTTCCCGGCGAGCGACCCTTGGGTGCAGACGGTGGCGAAATATACCAGCTTCAGCCTCGCTTTCTTCGCGCGGCCGCTGGGCGGGCTCGTCTTCGGCCATTTCGGCGACCGGCTGGGGCGCAAGTCGACGCTTGTCGCGTCGCTGATGCTGATGGGCGTGTCGACCGTGCTCATCGCCTTCCTGCCCACCTATGCGACGATCGGCTGGGTGGCGCCGGTGCTGCTCTGCGTGCTGCGCTTCGGGCAGGGCTTCGGGCTCGGCGGCGAATGGGGCGGGGCTTCGCTGCTCGCAGTGGAGAATGCGCCGCCGGGCTGGGCGAACCGCTATGGCAGCTTTCCGCCGCTGGGCGCGCCGGTGGGCTTCATCTTCGCCAACGGCTTCTTCCTGATCCTCGGCGCGCTGCTCACCGAGCAGCAGTTCCACGACTGGGGCTGGCGGCTGCCCTTCCTCGCCAGCGCAGTGCTGGTGATGCTGGGGCTGTGGGTGCGGCTCACGATCACCGAGACGCCCGAGTTCGTCGAGGCGAGCGACAAGGCGCCGCCGCCCGCGGTGCCGGTGGGCGAGCTGCTGCGCGACCATTTGCTACCGACGCTGGCGGGAACGGTGACGACGGTGGCGTGCTTCGCGCTCTTCTACGTCTCAACAGTGTTCGCGATCGGATACGGGACGAAGACGCTCGGCTATGATCGCGAGTTGTTCCTCGGGATCGAGCTCGTCGCGATCCTGTTCATGGCGGCGGGGATCGGGATCGCCGGAATCCATGCCGATCGCGGTAGCGCGGCGCGCATTCTCGCGCGCGGATGCATCGTCACGATTCCCGTCGGGCTGACGATGGGGACGCTGCTGGTGCCGGGATCGATCGCGGGCGCGGGGCTGTGGCTCGCCTTCGCGCTGTTCACGATGGGGTTCGTCTATGGGCCGCTCGGCGGCTTCCTGCCGAGCCTTTTCCCGCCGCGGGTGCGCTATACGGGCGTGTCGGTGACCTTCAACATCGGCGGGATCCTGGGTGGCGGGCTGACGCCGCTGATCGCGGAGGCGCTCGTCAAGCAGGGCGGGATCGAGCTCGTGGGATTCTATCTGGCGGGCGCGGGGCTGCTGAGCCTCGCGGGACTGTTCGCGGTCAGGCGGCGCGGAAGAGCGTGAGCCGCGCCTTGCCGTGGACGCGGCTGGCGTCGACGGCGAAACCGGCGACTTCGGGCTCCTCGTTCTTCGCGGTCTCGATGCTGATCCACGTGCCGGGGCCGGTCCAGCCGAGCCGGGCGAGCTTGTCGAGCGCGACGCTGCCAGCGCCGGTGGCATAGGGCGGGTCCATCAGGATCAGGTCGAGCGGCACGTGCGCCGGGCCGAGCGAGAGGACCGAGCCGGGGCGGACGTCAGCGCCCTTTGCGCCAAGCCTGGCGATATTGGCGCGGAGCGCATCGAGCGCGGGCTTGTCCTGCTCGACGAACAGGCACGAGGCGGCGCCGCGCGATAGCGCCTCGAGCCCGAGCGCGCCCGATCCGGCGAAGAGATCGGCGACCGCCAGCCCCTCGAAGCTGCCGACGCGGCTGGCGAGCATCGAGAACAATGCCTCGCGGGTGCGGTCGGCGGTGGGGCGCGTGGCGTCGCCTTTGGGCGCGACGAGCGGACGGCCGCGCCATTCGCCGGCGATGACTCTCATTTGCGAGTCCGCGGGGGGCGTGCGGGACCGGGACGTCTGCCCCGGCGCGGGGAGGTGGGTCGCGGCCGATCGACGAGATCACCTTCGCGCGCCTCGCGATGCGCGCGCGCGCGGGCGGCGCGGGCGGGTTTGGCGACGCCGCCCTCCACGGGCTTGCGCGGGCCGGGCTTGCCTGGACCCTTGGGCGCGGGAGTCGTCCGCGCGGTGAAGCTCGGCGCCTTGGGAGCGCGGCGATTGCCCTCGGGCTCGACCGTAGGCTTGGGCCTGGGGGGTTCGGCGACGCGCTGGCGCACGGCGAAGGTGAGGTTCGACGCCGCCTTGCCGCCGCCGGGCTTCGACAGCACGGTGCGGAAGGTGACGAGGTCGGCGCGGCGGATCTCGTCGACGTCGCCCGCTGGCATGTCGCCGAGGCCGAAGGGGCCGTAGCGCGTGCGGATCAGCCGGCTGACCTCGAGCCCGAGATGCTCGAGCACGCGGCGGACCTCGCGGTTCTTGCCTTCGGTGAGGGTAAGCTCGATCCAGACATTCGCGCCCGTGCGGCGCTCGATATTGGCGTCGATCGGGCCATAGCGGACGCCCTCGATCTCGACGCCCAGCATAAGGTCCTCGAGCTGCGCTTGGCTGACCTGGCCGTAGGCGCGGGCGCGGTAGCTGCGCTCGACGCCGGTGGCGGGGAGCTCGAGCTGGCGCTTCAATTCGCCGTCGGTGGTGAGGAGGAGCAGCCCCTCGGTGTTCAGGTCGAGCCGGCCGACCGGCATCACGCGCGGCAGCCCGACGGGGAGGCGATCGTAGATCGTCGGGCGGCCCTTGGGGTCGCGCTCGGCCACCAGCAGCCCCGCGGGCTTGTGATAGCGGAACAGGCGCGCCGGCGCCGGCTCGGCGACGGGATTGCCGTCGACGGTGACGCCGTGGAGCGAGGGCAGCAAGGTCGCGGGTGTGTCGAGCGTCTTGCCGTCGAGCGCGACGCGGCCTTCGGCGATCATCCGCTCGACTTCGCGACGCGACGCGATTCCGGCACGGGCCAGCAGCTTGGCGATGCGCTGGAGCTCTTTGGGACTGGATGGAGGCACCGGGGCGATATAGCGATTGTGCGCGCCGCTTCAAAAATTATTGCGCCCTCGAAAGGGGTTCGCGCGTTAGGCGGTTCGGGTGCGCACTTGCGGGAGTGCCAAGCGTAGATGTTGTTCGGGCGGAAGAAGCGGCGGATCGAACGGCTCCTCGTCGTCGAGGACGAGCCGCTGGTGGCGTTCGACACCGAGCATTTCCTGACCGGCGAGGGGTTCGAGATCGCCGGCACGCTCGATTCGGTGAACGATGCGATCGAGGCGCTGGCCGGCGAGGCCGAGATCGACCTCGTGCTGGTCGACGTCAATCTGGCCGACGGCAGCGGCGTCGAAGTCGCCAAGGCGGCGCATGCGCGCGGGATCCCGGTGCTGTTCGTCACCGGCAATTGCCCGGGCGAGGCCAAGGCGCTGGCCGCGGGCTGCCTCGCCAAGCCCTATCCGCAGCGCGACCTGCTGGCGGCGATCACTGCGATCGAGACGGTGATCGAGGGCGGCAAGCCGCCCAAGAGGTTGCCCGGCAGCTTCAACCTGTTCTTGACCACGGCCTAGCCTTCGCCGTTTTTGCCGCTAGGTTCGGCACGACGAGGATCAGGGGGAAGGCATGGAGCAGGTTTCGCGGCCGCAATGGGCATATCCGGCGGCGCAGCTCGCATTGGCGGCGGCGCTGGCGCTGCTCGCACTGCCCTGGCTGAGCGTCGCGGCGCCGGGCGCTCCGGTCGCGCCGCTCCACGGCTACGAATTCGTCACCGGCTGGGGCGCATTCAAGCCCTCGATGACCTTCATCCTCGCGCTGCTCGCGATCGCTGCGAGCCTGGCGTTGAGCTTCGTGTGGCGGCGGCAGGGCGGGGCGAGCCTGATCGTCGGCGGCAGTGCCGTCGGGGGCCTGCTCATCATCCTCGCGGTGCTCTTCGCCGCCTTCTCGCCGCCCAAGGACCTTGCCGCTGCGACGATCCAGCCGGCGATCGGATACTGGCTGGCGCTGGCGGCGCTGGCGGGCGCGTTCTTCGCGGGACGCGCGGCGGCGCCCGCCGACTGGCGCAGCGACATGCCCGAGGGCGTGCGCCCCTATTTCGAGAGCGGCCCGCTCGCCTCGTTCGCGCTGGGGCTCTCATCCGGATTCCCGTTCGCGATGATCGGCGCGACGCTGACCAGCCGATTGAAGCAGGACGGGATCGACAAGGCGACGGTCACCGCCTTCGCGCTCGCGATCCTGGTCTATAATTTCAAGCCGTTCTGGGCATGGATCATCGATGGCGTGAAGCTGCCGCTGCTTGGGCGGCTCGGCCAGCGCGTCTCGTGGATGCTCGTCGCGGGCGTGCTCGTGATCGCGGCGGTGGCGAACCTCGCGATGGTCGATCCCGATCCAGGCAACATCTGGCCGACGGTGACCGCGGCGGTGCTCGTCGGGCTTGCCGGCGCGACCTTCGACATCGTGATCGACGGCTACCGAATCGAGATCCTTGAGCCGCGCCAGCTCGGCTATGGCTCGGGCATGTCGCAATATGGCTGGCGGATCGGCTCCGCGGGCGCGGGCGCACTGGCATTGGTGGTCGCGGCGCGCGCTGGATGGGAGGCGGCGTATCTGGTCTGCGCGCTGTTCGCTCTGCCGGCGATGATAACGGCGCTCGTGCTGGGCGAGCCGGCGCGCCACCGCGCGGCGGCCGAACGCAAGGGCGTGGCGACGGTGCTCAAGTCGATCTGGGGGCCGTTCGTCGAGTTCTTCAAGCGCGAAGGCGCGCTGATCATCCTGCTCTTCATTCTGGTGCACAAGATCGGCGACACGCTGGCGAACCTCACCTTCCGATTGCTGTTCGACGATCTCGGCTTCACCAATGACGAGATCGCTTTCTACGACGTGTCGCTGGGCTTCCTCGCCTATATGATCGGCGTGTTCATCGGCGGCGTGCTCTATGCGCGAATGGGGATGAAGCGATCGGTGATGCTCAGCCTCGTGCTGATGGCGGTCTCGAACCTGAGCTTCGCCGGGCTCGCCGCGGCGGGGCATTCGAACGTCGGCATGGCTGCCGCGATCGGGTTCGAGAACATCGCAAGCGGGTTCGGCGGCGTTGTCGTCATCGCCTATTTCTCGGCGCTCACCGACCTGCGCTACACCGCCGCGCAATATGCGCTGATCTCGGCGGGGGCGAGCATCGTCGGGCGTTTCGTCACCGGCACCACGGCTGGCAGCCTGATCGAGGCGATGGGCTATGTGAACTTCTACCTGCTCACCACGCTCATCGCCGTGCCGGGGGTGCTGATCTATTGGTGGATGATGCGCACCGGGCTGGTCGACCGCTCGATCGGCACGGCGGGCGTCGAAGGCGAAGGAGACGCGCGCAAGGCGGATCCCGCCTGATGCCGTACCTCGCGATCCTGGGTCTCCAAGTGCTCTGCATCGTCCATCTGGTGCGCCACGGCCGCAACCAGATGTGGCTGATGGCGCTGATCTTCCTTCCCGTGGTGAGCGCGCTCGCCTATTTCATCGTCGAGATCCTGCCGGGGCTCGGCACCAACCGGCACGTGCGGACCGCGCGCGCCAGGGCAGCGGCGGCGCTCGACCCCGAGCGCGAGCTGCGCGCGGCGCGCGATGCGCTTGACCTTGCCGATACTGCTGCGAACCGGCTGCGCGTCGCCGATGCACTGGCCGATCTGGGGCGGCATGCCGAGGCGCTGCCGCTCTATCGCGAATCGCTGCAGATGACGGTGGGCGATCCCGACGTGCGCACGCAGGGCAAGCTCGCCGCCGCACTCTACGAGACCGGGCAGGGCGCCGAGGCGCTGGCGCTGCTCGACGCCATCCCCGCGCCGGTGGGGCAGAGCGAGAGGGATCGGCAGACGCTGCTGCGCGCCAAGGTCCTCGAGCATCTGGGCCGCAAGGGAGAGGCGTTGGCGCTCTACGAGGACGTCGCGACGCGCATCCCGGGCGAAGAGGCGCGCTGTCGCCATGCCGCGCTGCTGATCGAGCAGGGCTGGGACCGCAAGGCGCTGAAGGTGCTCGAGGAAGTCGAGGCGCGGATGAAGCGGCTCGACCGCCAGCAGCGCGCAGCCGATGCCGACATGTATCGCTGGGCGACGGGCGCGCTCGCGGCGCTGCGCGACAAGGGCGTCGCGTGAGGCGCTGGCTGCCCATCCTCGTGCTGCTGATCGCGGCGGCGGGGCTGGGCTGGCTGTGGGGATCGCCTTACCTTACGCTGGACGAAATAAGGCTGCTGGCGCAGGCCCGCGATCTCGACGCCCTTGCCACTCATGTCGATTTCGCATCGGTGCGCACGAGCATGAAGACGCAGCTTCGCGACCGGATGCGGGCGGGGACGCACGATCACGGAGCGCTCAGCACGCTGGTCGCGTCGGGCTTGGCGGACTCGGTCGTCGACGCCGCGGTGACGCCCGAGGGCATGAGCATGATCTTTGAGGTCGCGCCGCTCGCTTCCACGACGCACCCGAACGCCATCCGGCTCAAGGCGCAGGACATGCGCTATGTCCGCGACAGCTGGGACCGCTTCCGGCTGGTGCGCAAGGACGGGAAGGGCGGCGAGCTGGTCTTCCGGCTGCGCGGCGTGCGCTGGATGCTGAGCGACCTCCGCCTGCCGCCCGATCCGATCGGCTAGTCGAGCGGCAGCGCCATATCGGCGAAGGCATTGGCGAGCGCGTGCGCCGTGACGAGCACGCCGCTCGCGTCGCGCACACCGAGCATGTCGGCGAGCAGCATCGTCGAGGCCTGCGGATTGGTGCGGACGCGGCCGAGCGCATCGAGCAACGCGGCCTCGGCGCCGGTGACGCGGGGGCAGCACCAGGGCGCGATCTGGATCGGGCCCGAAGCCAGCGCCGACATCTCCTGCATCAGCGCGCGGAGCAGGACGAGCGGGCGCTGGAAGCCCCTGCCGAACGCAGTGACGAAGGCATGCGCCGCGCAGGCGTCGTGCAGCCCGTGCATGCCCATCTGGCGGACGCCGAACAGGAGGAGGCGACGCGCGGGGTCTTCGGGCTGGAGCGCGGGAAGCGCGGCGGCAAGCGTGGCACTGACGGTCATGGGGACTCCCGATGGCTGTGAAGGGAGTCTTGCCCATATGCTATTGATAGTCAATCGCAATAAGTTTAGTCGTGTCGGCGTTGCGGGCGAGGCGTCGGATTCTCCTCGAAATGCGGAATGTCGCCCTGAACCGCGACCCAGGCGTGGCGGTCGCGGGCCCAGACGGCCTGCTCAGGCGCGGGAAAGCCGGGATCCTCGAAGCCGCCGAGCGCGACTCCGATCAGGTGCGGCATACGCGCCGACTCCCAGAACAGGTTCGAGCCGCAATCGGGGCAGAAATGGAAGCGGACCCGATTGCCGCTCGCCGAATCGCGCTCGAAGCTGTGCGTCGCGCCTTCGATCCGCACGGCTTCGCGCGGATAGAAAGCCGCGACGCTGAACGCGCTGCCGGTGCGCCGCTGGCAATCGATGCAGTGACACATCGAGACCTTGTACGGTTCGCCGGCACAGGCGAGGCGGAGCGCGCGGCAATGACAGGTGGCGGCACGTTCGGTCATGCGCGCCAGCATAGCGCGCCGCGGCTCATTCGGGCAGCTCACCATTCGCTTCGAGCACCGTGCCCGCGAGATAGAGCGAGCCGAGGACGAGCACGACCGGCGCCGGGCCGGGCTCGCGCGCGATGGCCCGAAGCGCCGACGGTACGTCCGCAGCGGGCGCGGCGTGCGGGATGCCGAGCGTCTGCGCGACTTCCGCCAGCAGCGACGGCGCGTGATGCTCGTGGC
>JAEWCK010000069.1 GCA_023390675.1 Pseudomonadota bacterium | reverse complement strand
AGCAGCAAGCCCGCCGCCGCGCCCGCGCCCGCTCCGGCCACCTCGCCCGCTCCCACGCCCGCGCCCGCCGCCACCGGCGAGCGCCGCGAAGAACGCGTCCGCATGACGCGCCTGCGCCAGACCGTCGCCAGGCGCCTCAAGGAAGCGCAGAACACCGCCGCGATGCTGACGACGTTCAACGACGTCGACATGACCGAAGTCATCGCCGCGCGGACGAAGTACAAGGACCTGTTCGAGAAGAAGCACGGCGTCCGCCTCGGCTTCATGGGCTTCTTCGTGAAGGCTGCCTGCCAGGCGCTGCGCGACATCCCCTCGGTCAATGCGAGCATCGACGGCGACGAGATCGTCTACCACGATTATGCCGACATCTCGGTCGCAGTCTCCGCGCCGCAGGGGCTCGTCGTCCCCGTGATCCGCGACGCGCAGGACCTGAGCGTCGCCGGCATCGAGAAGACGATCGGCGATTTCGGCAAGCGCGCCAAGGACGGCACGCTCAAGATGGAGGAAATGAAGGGCGGCACCTTCACGATCTCCAACGGCGGCGTGTTCGGCAGCCTCATGTCGACTCCGATCATCAACCCGCCGCAGAGCGCCGTGCTCGGCCTCCACCGCATCGAGGACCGCCCGGTGGTCCGCGACGGCCAGGTCGTGGTGCGCCCGATGATGTATCTCGCGCTCAGCTACGACCACCGCCTGATCGACGGCCGCGAGGCGGTGACCTTCCTCGTCGCGCTCAAGAACGCGATCGAGGATCCGACGCGGCTGCTGATCGACTTGTAAGATATTGTCACCTTGTGCTCCTGCGAAAGCAGGAGCCCAGGGTAACGGAGTACACCGCTCGTGATCCCGGGCTCCTGCCTTCGCAGGAGCACAAACAGGAGAAGCACCGCGAAGCCCGGCTACGTCTATCTGATGGCGAGCGGACGCAACGGAACGCTGTATCTCGGCGTCACCAGCGATCTACCCGCACGCACCTATCAGCATCGAAACGGCCTCGTGGACGGCTTCTCGAAGGAACACGGCTGCAAGCTCCTCGTCTGGTACGAGGCATATGACGATCTCGATGCGGCCCGCCTGCGCGAGCTGCAGATGAAGAAATGGAAGCGGGCTTGGAAAATCGAGCTGATCGAACGATCTAACCCGCAGTGGAAGGATTTGTGGCCGCAGATCGCGCACCCGCTCTAGCGGAACGCCTCTTCGGCCCGTTGTATCAGTGCTCCTGCGAAAGCAGGAGCCCAGGGCCACACGCGACGCGCCCTGACAACCCTGGGCTCCTGCCTTCGCAGGAGCACAACGGAGTTTGAAATGGCTGACTACGACTATGACGTCCTGGTGATCGGCGCCGGCCCCGGCGGCTACGTCGCCGCGATCCGCGCCGCGCAATTGGGTTTGCGCACCGCCTGCGCCGAATCGCGCGAGACGCTGGGCGGCACGTGCCTCAATGTCGGCTGCATCCCCTCCAAGGCGCTGCTCCACGCCTCCGAGCTCTACGAGGAAGCCGCCTCGGGCAAGCTCGCCAAATTGGGCGTCAAGACCGGCGAGGTCAGCCTCGACCTCGAAGCGATGCACGCGCAGCGCATCGACGCGGTCAAGGGCCTCACCGGCGGCATCGAGTTCCTGTTCAAGAAGAACAAGGTCGAATGGCTGAAGGGCCGCGCGAGCTTCACCGGCAAGGACAGCGTCAAGGTTGGCGACCGCGAGATTCGCGCGAAGAACATCGTCATCGCCACCGGCTCCTCGGTCACGCCGCTCCCCGGCGTCGAGGTCGACAACGACAAGCGGATCGTCGTCGACTCCACCGGCGCGCTCGAGCTCGACAAGGTCCCCGGCCACCTCGTTGTGATCGGCGGCGGCGTGATCGGGCTCGAATTGGGCAGCGTGTGGCGCCGCGTCGGCGCCAGGGTCACCGTCGTCGAATTCCTCGACCAGCTCCTCCCGGGCATGGACGGCGAAGTCCGCAAGGAGGCCGGCCGCCTGTTCAAGAAGCAGGGCATGGAGCTGAAGCTCGGCACCAAGGTGACGGGCGTCACGGTCAAGGGCAAGAAGGCGACGCTCACGCTCGAGCCCGCCAAGGGCGGCGATAGCGAGACCCTCGAGGCCGACGCCGTCCTCGTCTCGATCGGCCGCCGTCCCAACACCGAGGGGCTCAACCTCGAAGCCGCAGGCCTCTCGACCAACCAGCGCGGCCAGATCGAGATCGACCACGATTTCCGCACGGCCACGCCAGGCGTCTGGGCGATCGGCGACGTCGTCCCCGGTCCGATGCTCGCGCACAAGGCCGAGGACGAAGGCATCGCGGTCGCCGAGAACATCGCCGGGCTCACCGGCATCGTGAACCACGACGTGATCCCGAGCGTCGTCTACACTTGGCCCGAGATCGCCGGGGTCGGCCTTACCGAAGAGCAGGCGAAGGAGCGCGGCGAGGTCAAGACCGGCAAGTTCCCGATGGCGGGCAACAGCCGCGCCAAGACCAATCATGAGCCCGACGGCTGGGTGAAGGTCATCGCCGATGCGAAGACCGATCGCGTCCTCGGCGTATGGATGATCGCCTCGGTCGCGGGCACGATGATCGCCCAGGCCGCGCAGGCGATGGAGTTCGGCGCGACGTCGGAGGACATCGCCTATACCTGCCACGCCCACCCGACGCACAGCGAGGCGTTCAAGGAAGCCGCAATGGCGGTGACGGGCAAGCCGATACATATCTGAGCTCCTTCTCCCCTTGTGGGAGAAGGAAGGGGCCCGCGCCGAAGGCGTGGGAAGGATGAGGGGGA
>JAEWCK010000047.1 GCA_023390675.1 Pseudomonadota bacterium | reverse complement strand
GCGCCGGGCCGAGCGGCACGCGGACCGCGAGGTTCTTCCGCCCGCGGTCGCCCGGCGCCTGGCCGATTCGCCCGAATGGCTGGCCGAGCTCGAACGCCGCACCGGCCGCCCCGCACCTTTCGAAACAGCACCGCAATCCCCATATCGGGCCGATGGCCAAGCGTGACGCCTGCCCGATCTGCGGCAACCCGACATCCCCCCAATTCAAGCCCTTCTGCAGCCGCGGCTGCAAGGATCGCGACCTGCTGCAATGGCTCGGCGAGGGCTATCGCATCCCCGCCGAGCCCGCCGACGCACAGGCGCAAACCGGGCTGGACACGGCGCGGGACGCCGACTAAGAGGCCCCCTCCCGGCGCTCGCCGGGCATGCCCGGGTAGCTCAGTTGGTTGAGCATGCGACTGAAAATCGCAGTGTCGGCGGTTCGACTCCGTCCCCGGGCACCATCTTCCTCATAGCGCCCGAAGCCGGAAACGGACTTCAATAGACTTCGACCCAGCTCTCGGTGTCGACGTAGCGATCCGGCCGGCCGAAGCAGAACAGGCCCTCGCGTTCCGCAGTGCGCTGGTCGCCGCGGTGCATGAGCATCCACTTGACCTGCTTGCAGCGCAGGCCCTCGACCGGGTTCTCGCTCATCACGGTGAGCGCACCGTCCGATTCCCTGCCCTGCCATTCGATCGCCTCGCCCACGACGAGCGCTCCGACCTTGTTTTCCCACGCCCGATCGCCGGTCAGTTCCAGGATCTGCCGCGCCCAGGCATCGTAGCCGCGCCCGCCCTCGCAATCGTTGCACGCATAGCGGCTGAACTCGACGAAGCGCTGCTTCTGCTCGGCCGCGTCACCCGACGGCTTGATGTCCGAGGGCAGCGCGGCCTTGGCGGCGCGTTCGCCCGGCTGCTCGACGGGCGCGGGCTCGGCATCGCTTTCCGGCGCGGCGTGCCTCTTCGCCTTGGGCGCGGTCGCGGCGCCGATGATCTGCGCCGCCGCCTGCTCGGCGAGGTCCTCCGGCCGCGGCGCCCGGCTGATCAGCGTCTGCGCCGCCGCCCCGGTCAGCCGCTTGAGGAAAGATTGCGCGTGGGCCGGCTGCGCCGCGAAGGCAGTGGCCAGCAGCGCGGCCGCGATCAGGTGCTTGTTCATCGTGTCGGTTCCTAAGTCGTGAGGGCTTGCGCTCAGCGCATCGGGAAGTCGTGCGAGACCATGTCGCCGCCGCTGTTGCGGATGCGGACCCTGGTCGGGTGGAGGCCCTTCGAGCCCTCGAAGAGCAGCCGGACGCGGATCGTGTCGCCCTTCTGCATCCACTGGGTGCCGGTCAGCCGCTCGAGCGAGGCCGAGGGACCGGTGACCGAGGGGCGGTAGAGATTGCCGGTCTGGCGGATCGTCTCGCCGTCCTCGTTGATCAGGAACATCTCGATCTGCGAGGCGGTCATCCCGACCCGGTCGGTGCTTTCGCTGCGCACCGAGACGATCGCCTGCCAGTTGCCGTCGACTGCCTGGGCGAGCTCGTCGAGCTTGAACGACCAGATGCTCCCGTAGAGCTGCCAGCTCCCCGCGCCCGCCGGCACGCCGCCGGTGACCGGGCCCGGCGGAGGCGGTGCAGGCGTGGGGGTAGGCGTCGGCGTCGGAGTGGGCGTCGGCGCCGGAGTGGGCGTCGGAGTCGGAGTGGGTTCGGGCACAGGCGCGGGCCGCGGTGCGGGCGGCCCCGAATCCCCGATCAACCAAGAGCCGACCGTCTTGCCGCCCATCGTCAGCTCGAGCCGGTTTCCGGCGAAATCGGCCGGATAGAAGCTGAGCGTATAGGCTTCGATCGCGCACGGCTGGACGACACGCTTGCCGAGCGCCACCTCGCCCCCCGACGTGCGCGGCTTGTCGGCATTGACGGTCTTGCCCGCCTGCGAGGTGAAGCGCGCCTGGAAATCGCCGAAATTGAGCGTCTGCGGATAAAGCGAGACGTTCTGGAACTCGATCGTCGCGTCGATCCGGTTGTCGGTGCGCTTGAACGCAGCGCGCCGGCTCCACAGCCAGTCGCCAGCGGAATAGGAATAGCTGGTCGAGCCCGGGACCATGCAGGCGAAATATTCGCGCGTGCCGCCCTTCTTGCTGGTCAGCGTGCCGTAGATCGCATTCTCGCGAAGGCTCAGGTCGCTTGTGCCCGAGTCGGTATTGGCGCCGCTTTTATAGGTCGCCCAGTTGCCGGTGGCGTGGCCGCGGCGATCGAGCGCGCCCCAGACTTCCTCCGAAGTGCCGCCGTCGCCGGGGACGTTGGTGAGCACCGTGACGCCGTTTTCGGGCATGGCGCGGCCATTGCCCGCCTGCCCGCTGGCGCTCCGCCAGCCGGCATTGGCCATCTTGCCGAGCAACGCCTTCTCGTCCGCCGATGGCGTATAGCCGGTCTGCGCGGAAGCGGGGACGGATTGGATCAACAGCGCGCCCAGAGCGGCGCCTGCGAGCAGGACAGTTCGCATCCTCGGAAATCCCTATGGAGTGAAATGGAAACGGCCGCGCTCAGGCGGCGAGCCGGGCTTCGCGCGCGGCTTCGAGCATCGCCGCCCAGCCCTTGACCGTCATCGCCGCGCGATATTCGGCCTGCATCTGCGGGGTCAGCACTTCGATCATCAGGGCGTTGTCGACCCAGACCTCGATCACGCCGAAGGCGTCGCCGCGACGCACGCCGGCGACGCGCCAGCTTTCGCGTTCGGCGATCGCGCGCACCGCGTCTTCGCCAAGCGGCGTCGCGATCGCGGCATGAAAGGGCGTGAAGCGCGCGGCATGGACCTCGAAGCGCTCGCGCACGGCCTCGCCGCCCATGCCGGGCTCGAGCTGCCATCCGCGCGCATAGACTTCGATCGCCGTGCCGTTCTCGTCACCGGCGAAGGCGATCCAGCTGTCGTGCCCCACCGGCGGAAAGGGCATCGCCATGCCGCCCATGATCTCGGCGAGCGCGAGCGCGGTGGCGGCGGGCGCATCCGAAGCGATGGAGATGTGGAAGAGCATTTGCGTCACTCATCTGATTGCGATGAGCGAGCCCTAGGGCGCGGCTGTTTCGGGACGGCCTCGTTCCGCGGCCTGTCGCGTTTCAATTGTTTCGGATGGCATTCGTTTCGAGCAGGGCCTCGGCTGCGGCGCGGATCTGCGCGGGCTCGAACGGCTTCTCGATCACCGCACAACCCGTCTCGGCCAGCCGGCGCCGCGTCTCGCCGGCGAGGAAGTCGCCGGTCACGAACACGAAGCGGCGCTCCTGCCCCGGCCGCGCCTCGCGCGCGCGCCGCCAGACTTCGGGGCCGTCGATGCCGGGCATCCGCACGTCGCAGAACACCGCGTCGAAGGCCCGCTCGACGATATGCGCGAGCGCCTCCGCGCCGCTCGCCGCGGTCGCGATCTCGTGGCCGAGCGGACGAAGCGAATCCGCGATCAGCTCGGCAACGTCGGGCTCGTCGTCGACGATCAGGATCGCGCCGCAATTTGGGGCGGACTTGCGCCGCGCCTTCGCCGCGGGCCGCGACGCGGCGACGGGCTCGACGGGAATCGAAAGCACGAAGCGGGCGCCGCCTTCGCCCGGGTTCACGAGCGCAAGCGTGCCGCCATGCGCCTCGACGATCCCGCGCGACACCGACAGCCCCATGCCGGTGCCTTCGCCCACCGGCTTGGTGGTGAAGAAGGGCTCGAAGATGCGGCGCCGCGCCTCGTCGGGCACGCCGGGGCCGTTGTCGGCGACGGCGAGCGCGATCTCGCGCTTCGCGGCGTCGTGGCGCGTGACGATCGACAGTTTTCGCGGCGCGCCCGGCGGGAGCGCGGCGAGCGCGTGCTGCGCGTTGACGATCAGATTGATCACCACCTGGACGAGCTGGTCGCCGTCCGCGCTGGTCAGCGGAAGCGCGGGATCGAGATCGAGGGCCAGCTCGATCCCGGCGGTGCGCAGCCCGTAGCCGGTGATCTCCAGCGCGTCGTTGACGAGCGCGTTGATTTCGACCGCGCCGCGCTCGGGCGCGCTGTGCCGCGCAATGGCGAGGAAGGTCCGCACGATCCGGCCGCACCGGTCGACCGCGGCGCGCAGCTTGTGGAGCGCATTCTCGTGCGGGGTGCCCGCGAGCTGCTCGGCGAGCACGGCGGAACGGCCGAGCACGACCGACAGCGGGTTGTTGAGCTCGTGGCTGACGCCGGCGAGCAGCGAGCCCAAAGCGCTCATCTTCTCGCTCTGGTGGAGCGCCTCGCGCTGGCTGGCGACTTCGGCCTCGAAGCGGCGGCGCTCGGTGATGTCGCGCACGAACACCACCAGCAGCTCGCGCTCGCCTTGGCGGATGCGGCGCGCCTGCAGCTCGGCGGCGAAGCGCCGCCGTCCGCTGCCGCGCGCATCGAAGACGAGCGGCGCGGCCATGCTTTCGCCCGCAAATCCCAGCGCTGCCTCGATCTCCGCCTGATCGCCCCGCGGCGCGATGAGCGCGGGAAGCGGCTTGCCGACGCTTGCCACGCCCGCGGGCGCGAACATCCGCGCGAAGGCGATGTTGGCGCTGACGATCCTGAGGTTGCTGTCGACCAGCACCACGGCGTCGAACGCCGCATCGAGCACCGCCGACGTGGTGGCGTGCGCTTCCTCGAGCCGCGTCACCGCCGCGCGCTGTCCGGCAAAGGCCGTGTCGATCGCCGCCAGCGTCGGCCGCCACAGTCGCGAGACGGGCGGCGATGCCCCTTCGCCCGATCGCTCGATATGCGCGGCGAGGCGGAAGGCGGGCGCGAGCACGCGGCGCAGCACGTACCAGGCGACCGCGCAGAGCAGCGCGTAGAGCAGCGTCATCGCGGCGAGCAACGGCGCGAGGCGGCCGAGCGCCGCCCCGGTCAGCTTGCCCCCATCGGCGACGGTGACGAGACGGAGGGGCGTGCGCCCGATGTTGCGGACAGTGACGAACCGCCCGCTGCCATCCTGCCCGTCCGCGGGCACCGCGCGCGGATCGAGGCCCAGAAAGGCGCGCGCATCGGTCCCCGATCCCTTTCCGAACGGGCCGGCGGCGAGCGGGACGTCGGTGGGCCGCGAGGTCGCGATCACATGCCCATCGCCGTCGATCAGCGTGAGCTCGGCGCCGGGCACGCGCTGGGTCCGCAGAACCTCGCGAAGCTCGCTCGCCCAGATGTCGATGCCCACCATCATGCGATAGCGTCCCGCGACGCGGACCGGTGCGAGCAGGGAGACGAGCCGGCCGTCGTTGCGCAGCGATCGCCCGGCGCGGCTGCGCCCGGTCAAGGGATCGCGATAGACCGGCGTCCACAAGGGCGGCTCGTCCATGCCGCGATGCGCGACGGAGGCCACGAACGCGTTGGCCGCGGGATCGAACGCCCTGGCGGCCATTCGGCTGGCCATGGCCTGGTGCTCGGCGGGGGGAAGCGACGGATAATTGCCTGCGGCGCCGGTGATCGCGGACATCACATAGCTGAGCGCGATCT
>JAEWCK010000332.1 GCA_023390675.1 Pseudomonadota bacterium | reverse complement strand
GCCCCTTCCTCTCCCGTCGGCGGATCAGTGCCAGAAGATCAGCAGCAGGATGATGATCGGGATCGGAATCCCCAGCAGCCACAACAGGATGCCCTTGCCCATCGATCGTCTCCCTCTGTTTGGTTTCGACAGCGTAAGAACCGCCCGGCGGGGCCTCGGGTTCCGATCTGCGAAAGCGCTGCTTTGCCGCGCCGGCGCAATCGCTCGTTGCGATCCGCCAACGGAAGCGCCTAGAGGCATGCGCAATGCCCAACCATCCGTTCGCCGTCCCGAACTTCCGCTTCTATTTCCTCGCGCGTCTCTCGACCACGCTCGGGCAGATGGCGATGGTGATCGTGATCGGCTGGCAGGTGTACGACATCGCCCGCGAGACGATGAGCGTGAAGGAAGCGTCGTTCCAGCTCGGGCTGATCGGCGTCGCGCAGTTCCTGCCCTTGCTCTGCCTCTCGCTGTTCGCGGGTTGGGTGGCGGACCGGCTCGACCGGCGCTGGATCGCGCGCGGCGCCGTGGCGCTCGAGGCGTTCTGCGCGCTGAGCCTCGCCTGGCTGACGTGGAGCCACGCAGTCACTCTGCCCTGGCTGTTCGGGATCGCCGCCTTGCTCGGCGTTGCGCGCGCCTTCGCCAGCCCCGCGCTCGGCGCGCTCTCGCCCAATCTCGTGCCCAAGGAGATCTTGCCCACCGCGATCGCTTTGAGCTCGCTTTCGTGGCAGGTCGGCACGGTGATCGGCCCCGCGATGGGCGGCTATCTCTATGCCGGCGCGGCGTGGCTGCCTTATGCGGTCGCGGGCGGACTGTTCGCGGTCTCGTTCGTGCTGCTCTCGCTGATCGGCAAGGTGCCGCGCAGCGCCGCGAAGTTCAGCGGCAGCCCATGGGCGCAAATGATCGACGGGCTTCATTATGTCCGCCGCAACCGGCTGGTGCTCGGCGCGATCTCGCTCGATCTGTTCGCGGTGCTGCTCGGCGGCGCGACGGCGATGCTCCCGGTCTATGCCCGCGACATTCTCCAGGTCGGCTCGGAGGGCCTCGGCCATCTTCGCGCCGCGCCGGCGCTCGGCGCAGTGGCGACGGGGGCGTGGTTCTCGTGGCGGCCGCTCAGGCGCGAGGTCGGGATCAAGATGCTGCTCGCCGTCGGGCTGTTCGGCGTGGCGACCGTGGCGTTCGGCCTCTCCGCGCCGCTGCTGCTGCCGTTGCTCGGTCCCTCGGCGATCGGCCATGACTTCGCCCCCGCGGTAATCGTGGCGCTCGTCGCCCTGTTCGTGCTCGGCGCGGCCGACATGGTCTCGGTCTATGTCCGCCAGTCGCTGATCCAGCTCTACACGCCCGACGAGATGCGCGGCCGCGTCGGCGCGGTCTCGACGCTGTTCGTCTCGGGCTCGAACGAGCTGGGCGAGGCCGAATCGGGGTTCCTCGCCGCATTGGTGGGGCCGATCGCCGCAGTGGTGGGCGGCGGGATCGGCGCGATCCTTGTCACGGCCGCCTGGGCCAAGCTATTTCCGGAATTGAGGCGGGCTCGCACCTTCGATCCTCCGGCCACGCTCGAAGTTCCTCCAAAGGAGATGACGACATGAAGGCCAACACGATCCTCGAGACGATCGGCAACACGCCGCACATCCGCGTGCAGAAGCTGTTCCCGGGCGCCGAGGTGTGGATCAAGTCCGAGCGTTCGAACCCCGGCGGATCGATCAAGGACCGCATCGCGCTGTCGATGGTCGAGGCGGCCGAGCGCGACGGCAGCCTCAAGCCCGGCGGCACGATCGTCGAGCCAACCAGCGGCAACACCGGTGTCGGCCTCGCGATGGTCGCGGCGGTCAAGGGCTACAAGCTCGTTCTGGTGATGCCCGAGAGCATGAGCCTCGAGCGGCGCCGGCTGATGCTCGCTTACGGCGCGACCTTCGACCTGACTCCGCGCGAGAAGGGCATGAAGGGCGCGATCGAGCGCGCGATGGAGATCGTCGAATCGACTCCCGGCGCATGGATGCCGCAGCAGTTCGAGAATCCCGCCAATATCGACGTCCATGTTCGCACCACCGCGGAAGAGATCCTGCGCGACTTCGCGGACTCGCCGGTCGACGTGATCATCACCGGCGTCGGCACTGGCGGGCATATCACCGGCGTGGCGCAGGTGCTCAAGAAGCGCTGGCCCAATCTCAAGGTCTATGCGGTCGAGCCAGAGCTTTCGCCGGTCATCTCGGGCGGCCAGCCCGGCCCGCATCCGATCCAGGGGCTCGCCGCGGGCTTCATTCCCAAGAATCTCCACACCGATCTGCTCGACGGCGTGATCCAGGTGGAGGCCGGCGCATCCAAGGAAATGGCCCGCCGCGCCGCGCGCGAGGAAGGCATGCTCGTGGGCATTTCGTCGGGCGCGACTCTGGCCGCGATTCAGCAGAAGCTTCCCGACCTTCCCGAGGGGAGCCGGGTGCTAGGGTTCAATTATGATACAGGTGAGCGCTATTTGAGCGTTCCGGACTTCCTTCCGGAGAGTTGAGACGCTGGAATTAACCCCGGACTAACGCTAGCTTTCCCGAGTCGGGGAGTCGACGTTTCCGGGGGGAAACCGTGCGTAATTTGATGATTCTGGCCACGCTGATGCTGGCAGTGTTCGTGGCGTGGCCGCTGGTTTTCGGCAACACGCAGAAAGGGCTCGAGGAAGCGGCCGAGGCGCGCGTCGTGGTCATGCAGGCCCCGCCCAAGGCGAGCTTCGTGCTGGCGGCCACCGCTGCGCCCAAGCCCGCGGCGCCGGTCAAGCCCGAGAGCTGCTATCAGCGCTACCAGCGCGAAGTGAAGCAGTGCACCGGCGCGGACATGGCAGGGTGCAAGCTCGGCGCGGCGGACCATTGGGATATGTGCGAAGCCACGGGTTTCTGGCCGAACTGACCCGCGCGCGCGGCGTTTCGCCGCCGCAATGGTTCCCACTGCCCGTCTTCTGCGTTATGGGCGGCGACCCGCATGCAGCCGCCCCTTCCCGACATCCCCGCTTCGTCCGAAGCGCGCGTCCCGTTCGCGCTCCAGCTCCTGCTGGGATTGCTCGCGCTCGTTGCGATCGGCGTGCCGCTGCTGCTCGTGCTCGTCAGCCCGCGGCCGGTGTTCCACAAGCATCCGCCGGTGGTGATCTCGAAGCGGATCGTACCCAGGACCGAGCTGCCCCCGGTCGAGCCGGTCCAGCTCCAGGCAGTGACGCCGCAGGATGCCAAGGCGATCAACGATTCGATCCCCTTCTCGGCGCTGCCCAATCCCGCCGCGCGCGCCTTCCGCATCTACGGCGCGGCCGATAGCCAAGCCCGCGCGGTCGATTGCCTCGCCGCCGCGGTCTATTACGAGGCGGGTGACGACGCGGTCGGCGAGCGCGCGGTGGCGCAGGTGATCCTCAATCGCGTCCGCCACCCCGCCTTCCCCAAGACGGTGTGCGGCGTCGTCTTCCAGGGCTCCGAGCGCACGACGGGCTGCCAGTTCACCTTCACCTGCGACGGCGCGATGCTGCGCTACACGCCGTCCGAAGCGGCATGGACGCGGGCGCGGCAAGTCGCGCGGCTCGCGCTCAACGGATCGGTCTACAAGCCCGTCGGCCACGCGACGCACTATCACACCGATTGGGTGGTGCCCTATTGGAGCGCGAGCCTCGAGAAGATTACCGAGGTGCACACCCATCTCTTCTTCCGCTGGGCGGGCTGGTGGGGCACCCCCCCGGCCTTCAACCGCGGTTATGCCGGCGTAGAGCCCAACGTGCCCAAAATGGCGCGGTTGTCGAGCGCGTTCACCGGCGCGGCGGACGGCGTGCCGATCGACGCGACCAATCTCGAAGGCACCTTCGTCGATCCCGCCGCAATCCCCGAAAGCGCGGTGCCCGCAGCGATGGCGACCGAGGGCGGCGACGCCAACAACTTCATGCTGACCTTGCCCAAGGGCATGCCCGCCGACGCCTTCGCGGCGCTGGCGATCCGCACCTGCGGCGAGCGCCCCTATTGCAAGTTCATGGCCTGGGCCGACGCGCGCCAGACTCCGGCGAGGCTGCCGCTCACGCCCGCGCAGGTCGCGACGATGTCGTTCAGCTATCTGCGCGACCAGAGCAACGGCTTCGCCAAGGCGCTGTGGAACTGCCAGCAATACAAGCGCCCGAGCCCGGTCCAGTGCATGCGCGCGCAGCCGCCGATGACAGCGGCGCCCGCTCCCGTCGCGACGCCTACGCCGGTGGCGACGCCGGAGGCCAAGGGTCCCGCCCCGCTCGCTGGCGTGCGGCGCAAAGAGCCGGCGGTGAACTTCACGCTCTCCGCGCCCAAGCCCTCGCCTACGCCGCGGCCGACACCGACCGCCGAGCCGCGCTGACGCGGAAGTTCAGGAAAGTTTAGGCCAAGCGGAACCCCGGCGGGTCGAATGTTCCCAATGTTCGCGCTGGCCATGAGCTTTTTCCAGCCGACGGTTCAAAGAGCGGCGGCAGTGCCGACCGGCGCAGCCAAGCAGGCGAAATCCTACATTGCAAGCTTCGGCTTCACGCCGCCCTGAACATCTCCGGGTCGAGCGCCATCACTGCGTCGGCCCCCGCCTCGATCTTGCGGCGGAGCGCGCCGGCATCGGGAAGGAAGCGCTCGGCGTAGAAGCGCGCGGTGACCAGCTTCGCCTCGTAGAACTTCGCGTCCTCGGCGCCTTCGGCAAGCTTCGCCTGCGCGGCGGTCGCCATGCGCAGCCACATCAGCCCGAGCGCGACCGTGCCGGTGAGCTGCATGTAGGGATAGGCGCCCGCACCGACATGGTTGGGGTTCTGGAAGCCGTTGGCGGCGAGCCACATCGTCGCGCCCTGCAAATGCCCGAGCGCCTTTTCCAGCGCTTCGGCGAAGCTCTTGAGCTTCTCATCGGCCTTGGCGGCGGCGATTTCCTCGGTGACGACGCGGAAGAAGGTCTGGATCGCCCGGCCCCCGTTCATCGCGAGCTTGCGGCCGACCAGGTCCATCGCCTGCACGCCGTTGGTGCCCTCGTAGATCATCGAGATGCGCGCATCGCGGACATATTGCTCCATCCCCCATTCGGCGATGTAGCCGTGCCCGCCATAGACCTGCTGCGCGTCGGTCGCGACCTTGTAGCCGATATCGGTGCCCACGCCCTTGATCACCGGGGTGAGCAACCCGACCAGATCCTCGGCGAGCTGGCGCTCCTCCTCGCTGGCGGCGGCGTGCTCGAGATCGACCTGGAGCGCGCCCCACAGGCAGAGCGCGCGCAGCCCCTCGGTCTGCGCCTTGGCCTCCATCAGCATGCGGCGGACGTCGGGGTGGACGAACAGCGTGTCGGCCTTTTCCTGCGGCTCGCCCGGGCCCGTCAGCGCGCGACCTTGCCGGCGATCTTCGGCGTACTGGACGGCGTTCTGGAGCGCGACTTCGCCGACGCCGAGACCCTGGAGCCCGACGCCCAAACGTGCCGCGTTCATCATGATGAACATCGCGGCGAGACCCTTCATCTCTTCGCCGACGAGCCAGCCCGTGGCGCCGTCATAGTTCATCACGCAGGTCGAATTGCCGTGGATGCCCATCTTGTGCTCGATCGAGCCGCACGAGACCGCGTTGCGCTCGCCAAGCGAGCCATCGTCGCCCACGAGGAACTTGGGCACCACGAACAGCGAGATGCCCTTGGTGCTCTCCGGCGCGCCCGGCGTCTTGGCCAGCACGAGATGGATGATGTTGTCGGTCAGATCGTGCTCGCCCGAGGAGATGAATATCTTGGTGCCGGTGATCGAATAGCTGCCGTCCGCCTGCGGCTCGGCGCGGGTGCGGATCAGCCCGAGGTCGGTGCCGCATTGCGGCTCGGTGAGGTTCATCGTCCCGCCCCACTCGCCCGAGACCATCTTCGGCACGTATTTGGCCTTCTGCTCGTCCGATCCCTTGACCAGCAACGCCGCGATCGCGCCGTGGGTGAGCCCCGGATACATGGCGAAGGCCATGTTGGCGGAGATCATGAACTCCTGGAACGCGGTCGAGACGATGTGCGGCATCGCCTGCCCGCCGAACTCGGCCGGCGCGCTCAGCGTACCCCAGCCGCTCTCAACGAACTGCCTATACGCTTCCTTGAACCCCGGTGGCGTGGTCACGCTTCCGTCTTCGGCGCGCTTGCAGCCATGCTGGTCGCCGACCTGATTCAAGGGGAAGAGCACTTCTGCGACGAATTGCCCGCCCTGATCGAGCACCGCGTCGACCACATCGGGCGTCGCATTCTCGAAGCCCGGCAGATTGGCGTAGCGATCGAGCCCGATCACCGCTTCGAGGACGAAGCGCGTGTCGCGCACAGGGGGCGTGTATTGCGGCATCGGGGGAGGCTCCTCAGGCCTTGTCGCTGCTGGCGAGCAGGTCGACGAATTGTTGCAGCTCGGCGATGTGCGCGTCGATGTCGCGCTTCTGCTCCTCAAGCAGATGGATGCGGTCGCGGCAGCGCTCGAGCGTGACTTGCTTCTGCGTGCTGCGCCCGTCGCCGACATCGTAGAGGTCGATCATCTCGCGGATCTCGGCAAGGCTGAAGCCGACGCGCTTGCCGCGCAGGATCCAGGCGAGGCGGGCGCGGTCGCGGTGAGAATAGATGCGCTGCGTGCCGCGGCGCTCGGGGCCGATCAGTCCCTCGTCCTCGTAGAAGCGCAGCGCGCGCGGCGTGACCGAGAATTCGGCACAGAGGTCCGAGATCGTGAAGGAGTCGCGGTCGGTCCGCGGCTCGATCGGCGCCAGGGCCTCGACGTTGAAGGCTGGAGCGTTCATGCGCGGAAAATACTTTCCCTTTACGTGAACGTCAACTGCGCAACTTCTGTTGCGAACCCGCAGATCAGTTTGACGCTTTCTCGGACAGCGTCTGCATACTGATTGCTATGGTCCGGAGTGCCTCAGCTATCCCCTCATCAGAACGCATGATACCGAGCACTGTGCGTTCAGCGTCCGTCTGAGCCGCGTGGGGGTTGTCGGCCGGATTGAGAAGGTCGCCGAGCGACACATCTAAAGCGTGAGCAACCCGTCGACCCCAGTCGAAATCCAAACAGCGGTCACCTCGCTCAAAGCGACTGATTTGACTTCCTGAAGTGTTAAGTGCCGTAGCGATATCCCCGGCACGAATTTGCTTCGCCAGTCGAATCTCGCAAATGCGATTTGGCGCGTCATCTCTTGGCTTTACTCGTGATTTCCTAGGCTTATGTGAAAGCGCGATAACGTCACCCATAGTTGGAGCTCCGAAGCATCGAGAAAGCTTTTGATAGACCTATCTGGGTAGTTAGCAACAGGAGATTAGAAAATCGCCTTGTTCCGTCGGCGACGTTAGTCGCCGCAGAGCCGCTTCCCATTGGCGTCGCGCATCGCCGCGGCTTCGGCGGCCGACTCGCTCAGCCGCTCGACCTCGAGCCCGGCATAGGACGCTCGTCTTGCGCAGAATTTGTTGCACGCATCGGGCAGTGCGCCGGGAAAGGCGATCTTGTCGCCGTCGAAGCGGGCGTCGAACGAGCAGCCCTCGCTGCCGAGCTGGACGTGGAGCGTCTCGCCCACCCTGCTCACCGCGCCGGCGCCGCTGCACGTGATGCGATCGCCATAGTCGACATAGGCGCCGATCCGGTAGCCGATGGTCTTGTCGGGGACGATGCAGATGCGGTCGGTGTCGCGGGCGTAGAGGCCGGCGATCTCGGTGTCCTTCGGATCGCGGACGAGGCCGCGCTCGATCGCGGCGCTTTCGAGGTCCTGCGGCTGCTCGGCCTTGGGCGCGGGGTCGCCGCCGGAGCAGGCGGCGAGAAGTAGTGCGGCAACCAATCCAGTCC
>JAEWCK010000270.1 GCA_023390675.1 Pseudomonadota bacterium | reverse complement strand
CTCGCCAACCGGCCGGCGCTGGTGCTTGCCGACGAACCCACCGGCAATCTCGACGAGGCGACCGCGGACAAGGTGCTCGGCGAATTCCTTGGGCTGGTGCGCACCGAAGGATCGGCCGCGCTGATCGCCACCCACAACGAGCGGCTGGCGAAGCGGATGGACCGCGTGGTGCGGCTGCACGAGGGACATCTCGAGTGAACGTCTGGCGCGATGTGCCGCTGCTCTCGGGCCGCCACGTCACGCTGCGTCCGATGGCGCGCGAAGATCGCGAGGGGCTGCTCGACGCGTTCGAGGGGCTCTACCACCTGTTCCATACCACGGTACCGACGGCGGATGAATTCGACGGCTGGTATGAACGGATCGCGTTCGATGCGGCGGCGGGGCGCAATCTGCCCTTTACCGTGCTCGACGCCCAAGGGCGCATCTCGGGCGTCACGCGGCTGATGCGGATGAGCGAGCCGCATCGCCGCGCCGAGATCGGCGGCACGCTCTATGCGCCGCGCGTCCAGCGCACGGGGCTCAATACCGAAGCGAAGTATCTGCTGCTCGGCCACGCCTTCGAAGTGCTTGGGGTCAATTGCGTCCAGATCCGCACCGATTTCCTCAACCATGCTTCGCGCCGCGCGATCGAGCGGCTCGGCGCACGCCTGGACGGCGTGCTGCGCGGGCACCTGATCCTGAAGGGGCATATGCGCGACAGCGCGGTCTATTCGATTCTCGCGCACGAATGGCCCGGGGTGCGGCGCAACCTCGAGATGCTGATGTCGAAGTACGACCGAGGCCCGGCGTGACTGCGATCACCGACATTCCCGTGCTGCGCTCCGAGCCGGCGGACAAATCTAATCTCGCCGAATATGCCGGCCAGGTGCTGCTGATCGTCAACACCGCGTCGAAATGCGGATTCACGCCGCAATATCAGGGGCTTGAGGCGCTGTACCGCGCGTACAAGGACCGCGGCTTTTCGGTGCTGGCTTTCCCATGCAACCAGTTTGGCGCGCAGGAGCCGGGCGATGCCGCCGAGATCGCCAGCTTCTGCTCGCTCACTTATGACGTCACGTTTCCGATCTTTCCGAAAGTCGAAGTCAACGGGCCAGGCGCCGCCCCCCTGTTCGAGCATCTGAAGGCGGCGGCGCCTGGCTTGCTGGGATCGCAGGCGATCAAGTGGAACTTCACCAAATTTCTCGTCGATCGCTCGGGTGCGGTAGTGAAGCGCTTTGCTCCGACCACCACGCCCGAGACGATCTCCCCCGAAATCGAGCGACTGCTCTAGGGCGGAAAGGATGGACCACGGGAGCGTCGCCATTTGCGGCGGCAGGCGCGCGCGTGAGTTCGACCCGCGATGTCGGCGAGGACGAACTTGCCGCACGGACTGAGCAGCACGCTCGCACAATCGTTCAAACGCCGTTCATTCGCGCGAAAGCATCGGGCTGGGATCGGCTTGAACGGCGCGCGCGCGCCATCTAGAGGGGCGGCGAACGCCCGCGTTTCCCACGAGGAGAGTATTCCCATGACGTTCGTTTCGAAGCTCGCGCTGGCCGCCGTGCTGACGCTGGGCAGCACTGCGTTGACCGTGACGCCTGCGGCCGCGCAGAAGAAGAAGGACGAGAAAAAGGACGAGAACACGCTGAAGGTCAGCGAGGCGTTCCGCGTCCCCGCCGCCGAGGCCGATGCGCTCGTCAAGGCGAAGGATTGGGCGGGCGCCGAGCCTAAGATCGCCGCCGCCGAGGCCGCTGCCCAGAACGACGACGAGAAATATTACGCCGCCCGCATGCGCTTCCTGCTCGAAGTGAACCGCAACTCGGCCGAGGGCCAGCTGCGTGCGCTGCCGATCCTTGTCGCAAGCCCGCGTACCCCGCCGGCCGACCTGAAGATCTACCAGGCGCAATATTACTTCCTGCAGGGCGAAGCCGCCTCCAACGCCAAGAAGCATGCCGAGGCTATCCCGCTGCTCCTCAAGGCGCGCGAGGCAGGGTCCAAGCAACCCGACATCTCCGTGATGCTCGCCAACGCCTATGCCGCCACCGGCAAGCAGGCCGAGGCTATCGCCGAGACGGACAATGCGATCCAGGCGAGCAAGGCAGCAGGCCGCAAGCCGCCCGAATCCTATTATCGCTTCGCGATCTCGCGCGTGAATGCTTCGGGCGACCGTCAGGCTCTGGCGAGCTGGCTGTCGCGCTACATCACCGAATTCCCCACCGTAGCCAACTGGCGCTGGGCGATCGTGACGTTCCGCGAGACCGCCGGCCAGCCTGCGGCTTCGGACCGGATGGCGAAGATCGCGAAGATCGACATGTTCCGCCTGATGCGCGCGACCAACACGCTCGCCGATCGCGGCGACTATGCCGACTACGCCTATTCGGCGCAGTCGACCGGGCTTCCCTGGGAAGCGGTCGCAGTGATTGACGAGGGCCGCAAATCGGGCAAGCTGACCGCGACGGACGCCGACACGACGCGCACCTACGCCGCCTCGCAGACCCAGGCGAAGAACGAGGGCTCGCTCGACAAGCAGGCTACCGCGGCGAAGACGGGCGCCGACCTGGCGAACGTCGCCGATGCGTATCTCGCCTCGGGCGACTATGCGAAGGCGCTCGGCCTGTACGACCAGGCGCTCGCCAAGGGCGGCGTCGACGCCAACGAGATCAACCTGCACCGCGGCATCGCGCTTCACCATCTCGGACGTAAGGACGAAGCGAAGGCGGCGTTCCGAGCCGTGAACGGCGGCCCCTTCGCCAATCTCGCCACGCTGTGGCAGGCGTCGCTGGACATTCCGCCGCTCGCCTGAGCGACTCGGAGAGTGAAGACGAGGAGAGGGCGGCCCCTTGCGGTCGCCCTTTTCCGTCTCAGCCGACGGGGACGCCGGGCACCGACTTGGCGGTGCGGATGGTGAGCGAGGTCTTGACGTGCTCGACATTGGGCGCGGGGGTGAGCTTGGTCGTCAGGATGTGCTGGAAGCTCTGCAGATCGGGCGCGACGATCTTGAGGATGAAGTCGATCTCTCCGTTGAGCATGTGGCATTCGCGGACCTCGGGAATGTCCGCGACCATCTGCTCGAACGCGCGCAGGTCGCTCTCCGCCTGGCTCCTGAGGCTCACCATCGCAAACACGGTGAGGTTGTAGCCGAGCGCCGCGGGGTCGAGCGCCGCGTGGTAGCCGGTGATCGCGCCCTGCTGCTCGAGCGCGCGCACGCGGCGGAGGCACGGCGGTGCAGTGAGCCCGACGCGTTCGGCAAGCTCGACATTGGTCATGCGTCCGTTATCCTGGAGCAGGCCAAGGATTCGCATGTCGATATCGTCGAACCGCAAATGTACCTCCCCGACTGTCGATTCGTTTCCGTGTAATGCGGTTACGCATAATTTTATTACGCCGCAACGCAATTGTCCCACAATGCGACGTGCCGAAATCGGCTGTTCCTGAGGGGGCTTTGCGGGGTTAAGGATTCGTTACGGCGCGCGTTCCTTGCGCCGAGGTCAGGGTGGGGCTGGGTGCGCTTCGACGACACTTTGCAGACAGTGCTCGCCGCCGATCTGAGCACTCCTCAGGGGGTCCAGTCGGCGTGGCGGCAACTCGTCGACCTGGTCGGCCGCCGCCGCGTCGCGCCCGATACGCGCGCGATGGCGACGCTGCGCGCGATTCGCGAGCGTGTGCCCGTCCCGGTGCGCGCCGCCAGCGCCCGCGCGCTCGAATATGCCGATCCGCCGCCCACGCTCGTCCGCCTGTTCGCGCGCGACGAGCTCGCGATCGCGCTGCCGGTGCTGCGCAGCGCTCGAATGAACTCGGCCGAATGGGTCCAGCTGCTCCCCGATCTGGCGCCGGCAGCGCGCTCGGTGCTGCGCAATCGGCGCGATCTGGGCCCGGTCGTTCGCCGTGCGCTCGAGGCCTATGGTCCGATCGATTTCGTGCTCCCCGACGGCACGGCGAAGGCCGACGAGGTGGCGCTGCCGGTGCCGGACGCGGTTGAGCCCGCGCCCGAGCCGATTGTCGAGGCGCCTGCGGCGGAGCTTGCCCCGGAGGTCGATGCAGTCGACTGGACCGAAGTCGTCGCTGCGGATGAACCGGCCGTGGAAGACACGCTGCCCGCGCCGGCCGAATCCGGGGCGGCCACTCCACAGGCGCGGCCGCTGTCCGAGCTTCTCGCAGTGCTCGAAGCCGCGGCGCCGCCAGCCGATTTCGCCGACGCGATGCTCGACGCGACGGGGGAGCCACCACAGCCTGTCCACGCTCCGGCGCCGGCCGAGGATTTCTCATTCGTCGCGCTCGCGGGCGACGCCGCGACGCTGGCGCCGCGCTCGCCGCAAGCCCCTCAAATCGCGCGATCCGTTGCGCCTCCGGTCCAATCCGGGACAATCGAACCAGCGGCGACCGCCGACCCGATTGCGCCCATGGACGTGGAAGGCCACGGTCCACCCATGGAGCAAGTGGATCTGATCGCCGCGGAGCTGGACACGCTCGCGCCGCATCGCGATGCCGAGGACGGCACCTTCGAGATCGCGGAGGTCGTCGCGCGGATCGACGCGTTCTGGCGGCATCGCGAGGAAGCCGGAATCGGCGAGCCTCGCCCGCTCGAGCCCGCCGAGGATTTCCGCTTCGAGACCGACGCCAAGGGCGTGATCCGCTGGGTCGACGGAGTCAGCCGTGCAGCGCTGGTCGGCGTATCGCTCGATGCGCAGGGTGCGCCGGGCGCGGTCGAGACGTCGCGGGTCGACGGCGTCGCGGCAGGCGCCTTCCGCCGCCGCGCCGGGTTTTCCACTGCACGCCTGTCGGTCGAAGGCGATTCGGACGCCGCGGGCGACTGGCTGATTTCGGGAATCCCGGTCTTCGATCCCGCCAATGGCCGCTTCACCGGCTATCGCGGCACCGCGCGGCGCCCGCGCCCCGACGAGCGCGCCGAGCCCGCGCGGCAGGTCGCCGGCATGCCCGCCGATTCGCTGCGCCAGCTCGTCCACGAGCTGCGCACGCCCACCAATGCGATCGCAGGCTTCGCCGAGATGATCGAGAGCCAGATGCTCGGACCTGTCCCCGACTGCTATCGTGACCGCGCGCAGACAATCCGTGCCCAGGCGCGCGAGCTGCTCGGCGCGATCGATGACCTCGATCTTGCCGCGCGGATCGACAGCGCCGCGCTGGCCCTCGTCCCCGGCCGGGTCGCGTTGCGCCCGGTCCTCGCTGGCATCGCCGACGACCTCGCCGAGCTCGTCGCGTTGCGTGGATCGCTGCTCGCGCTGCCGATCGACGATCTCGCGGTCGAGGGCGACCGGCGTGCGGTCGAACGGCTGCTCGCGCGACTGATCGCTACGCTCGTGTCGGCCAGTCAGGAAGGCGAGCGGATCGGTGTCCATCTTGCGCTCGAGCAAGGCGACGTGATCGCGATCGCGATCGACCGCCCCCGCGCGCTCGCCGACTATCCGGGCGAATCGGTGCTCGGCATCGATGACGAGCGCGAGGATGCGACTCTGCTCGGCACGGGCTTCGCGCTGCGCCTCGCCCGCAATCTCGCACGCGAGCTGGGCGGCGCGCTGGTGATCGAGCCCGAGAGCTTGACTTTGCGCCTTCCCGCATCCGTAAACAGCCAGGTGGGTCAGGCGCATCTGAGCTGAAGTGGGGGACGACGCCCCGAACCGGCAGGGCTGGCGCGTGCCCGCGCCCGATCCGCGCGACTTCGTCCATTGGCCGGATGATTTCGGCACGCGCTTCATGGTCTGCGTCGATACCGAAGAGGAATTCGACTGGTCGCAGCCGCTGCGGAGCGACGCGCGCGCGGTCAGCCATATGGCTGCGGTGCCGGCGGCGCATGCGCGCTTTGCCGCGGCGGGCGTGCCGCTCACCTATCTGATCGACTATCCGGTCGTCGCCTCACCGTTCGCGGTCGACGTGCTGCGGGGCGCGCTTGCCGACGGGCGCTCGGCGGTGGGGACCCAGCTCCACCCGTGGGTCAACTCGCCGTTCGAGGAAGAGGTCAACGGCTTCAACAGCTTCACTGGCAATCTTCCGATCGAATTGCAGAAGGCGAAGCTCACCGCGCTGACCGAGGCGATCGCCGCCGCGTTCGGCGCGCGTCCGCTGATCTATCGCGCCGGGCGCTACGGGATCGGCCCCGAAACCTTCGCCCAGCTCGCGGCGCTCGGCTACCGCATCGATAGCTCGATGCGCGCCGGCTACGACTATTCGAGCGAGGGGGGACCCGATTTCCGCGCGATCGACAACCGCGCCTTCCGCGCCGGCGGCATCGTCGAGATCCCGTTCAGCACGGTCTTTACCGGCCTCGCGCGCCGCGGTGGCGCCACGCTCCATCGCCGCCTCGGCCGCCTGCCGCGCGGGATCGGGATTGCCTCACGCCTGCGCATGCTGTCGCGCGTCGCGCTGACTCCCGAGGACATGCCGCTCGCCGAGGCGCGCGAGGCGGTGCGCGTCGCAGTGGGCGAGGGGCTCGGGCTGCTCAACTTCGCCTTCCACTCGCCTTCGCTTGCGCCGGGGCACACGCCCTATGTGCGCAGCGCCGCCGATCTCGCCGGCTTCTGGCGCTGGTGGGATTCGATCCTCGCTTTGCTCGATCGGCTCGGCGTGGAGCCGGCTTCGCTTGCGGAAGTGATCGCGGCTTGCGATGGAGCGCAGGCGTCCCCTAAGGGCGCTGAGGCTGGGGGCCTGTAGCTCAATTGGTTAGAGCTGGCCGCTCATAACGGCTAGGTTGCGGGTTCGAGTCCTGCCGGGCCCACCAGCTTCCCCCGGCCGCGCTTTTGCCCTAAGCGCGCCGGGCGTCGGGGAGTGGCGCAGTCTGGTAGCGCGCTTGCTTTGGGAGCAAGATGTCGCAGGTTCGAATCCTGTCTCCCCGACCACCCATCGTCAGGCCGAAACGCGCCCTCCCGCAGGAGCCGCGGCGACGAGGAACGCGATTCCCGTGCCGATGCAGAGCTGGAACGGGAAGGCGAGGTGCCTCAGCATCTCGGGCAGCCCCATCGAAGCGGCGATTCCCGGCTGGAGCAGCAGCACGGTGACGAAGCCCGCGATCAGCGACGCGATCACCGATCCGGTCGTCCCGCGCGCGGTGAAGATCGCGGTGAAATAGACGCCGAGCAGCCCGGCATAGGCGAACACCATCACGCCCAGCGCGAATTCGAGCAGCCCCTGCTTCGAAACGTGCTGCCAATAGAAGGACAGCACCGCCACCACGAGCATGGCGAGACCGATGATCCCCATGCCGGCGCGCCCCGCCTGCACATAATGGTGCTCGGGCGCCGCGCCGCGCCGCTCGCGCCACGGGCGGTAGAAGTCCTCGATCAGCACCGACGACATCGCGTTGAGCGCCGAATTGGTGGTGGCGACCGCCGCGGCCATGATTCCTGCCGTCACCAGCCCGCGCAGCCCGGCCGGGAGCTGCGTCAGGATGTAATGCATGAAGATGCTGATCTTCTCGCCGCCGAACGCCTGCGCCGAAGCGGCGGTGGCGCCGCCCATCAACTCGGGACGGTCGTAGAACACATGGAGCAGCAGCCCGATCGTGATGAACAGCGCCACCACCGGCACCGTGCCGATCACCGAGGCGTAGAGGCTGCGCGCGCCCGTCTTCGCGTCGCGGCAGGCGAGCAGGCGCTGGGTGACGTCCTGGTCGAGCCCCGACGAGGCGATGTAGAGCAACGCGATCCCCGTCACGATCGCGAGCAGCGAGAAGGGCTTGGCGAGATCGAGCGAAAGGTCGAACAGGCGCAGCTTGTCGGCGACTTCGCCGGGGGCACGCGCGAGGCCCTGCAGGATCTCGGCATTGGTCGCGGGGATCGCGCCGCGCAGGAACAGCAGCACCGCGATCGCCGAGCCGACGAAGATCACGAACTGGACGAGGTCGATCCAAAGCACCGACTTGAGCCCGCCGACAAAGGTCGAGAGGAAGGCTGCGGCGACGAGCAAAGCCGCGGCCACGAAGATTCCCTGCGCGGTCACGGTGCCGGTCATCACCATCGCGATCGCGATCGCCGCGAGATAGATGCGCGCGCCGCCCGCCAGCACGCGACCGATGAGGAACATCGCGCCTGCCCAGCGCGTGGCGAGCGGACCGAAGCGCTGCGTCAGCAGCTCGTACACGGTAGTCACGCGCGCAGCGTAGAAACGCGGAATCAACACCTGCGCGACGAAGATCGCGCCGATCAGCCCGCCCAGATTGGTGCCGAGATAGGTGAAGTCGCCATGATAGCCGTAATCGGGTGCGCCGAGGAACGTCGCGGCCGACTGGGTGGCGGAGAGCACCGAGATGGCGGCGAGCCACGCGGGCACGTTGCCGCCCGCGAGGAAATATTCCTTGGCGGTGCCGGTGTGCCGCGGGGTGAACCACCAGCCGCCGACGAACAGCAGCCCGAGAT